>JASFPE010000218.1:0-8954 GCA_050116155.1 Desulfobacterales bacterium | reverse complement strand
CTCAGATACTCCCACGATGGTTCTTTCAACCATCAAGGAGGGTGCCGACATGTCAATCGGCAAAATTCATCAAACCTCAACCCGCGATGGCAAAAAAGAATGGAGTCTGGAAGCCAGTTCAGCACATTACATGGACGCGAAACATCAACTGGTATTAGAGGATTTAGCTGTCACATTTTTTCTGGAAGACAACAGCGAAGTCTATCTTACGGCCAAGAAGGGAAAATTAAATACCAAATCAAACAACATTGACGTCTCGGGAAATGTGGTTATCACCAAGGACAAGTATGTCATGACCACCGATAAAATTAAATACAAACATGAAAAACGACTCATCTATTCGCATGACCCGGTGGTCATCTCCGGAGAATCCGGCAAAATTTCAGCCGATACGGCATCATTTGATTTAAACACCAATAAAATCACCTTAGAAGGAAAAGTTGAAGGAACCTTTAAGGAAAACAGTGCATTATAGACCGATTGCCTTGCGTATATTCATTTTTGTGTCCCTTGCCATGATCGTGGGTCTCACGAATTTTGTGATGGAGGCCGTCAACATTTCCGATGCCCAGACAGACAACGAAGAAATTCACATTAAAGCAGACAAGATTATGGCGGATCTTGATGAACATGAAATGGAGCTTTTGGGAAATGTGCGGGTAACCCAGCAAAAGACCAGCGTAACCGCCGATAAAATGAAGGTATATTACCAGGAGTCGAATTCGCAAAAAACGGAAAAATCGATTCAGGGCGCCATATCAAAAGTCATCGCCAAGGGCAACGTCACCATTGAAATGGACAAGATGGTGGCGGTCACCGACGAGGCCACATATATTAAAGATTCAGAAATGCTTACACTGACCGGGGCCAATTCCAAGCTAAGCAGCGGACCGAATTGGATTACCGGATCAAAAATTATTTTTTTTCGAGCCCAAAATAAGCTCATCGTCGAAGGCAGCGCTCAGGACCAGGTTAAAGCCCTGATTTATGCCGGTAAAACAGAATTGTTTTAAATGAGGATAGATCATTTTGGGGGTTGGTTGAAATGGTTGCAATTTTCTATCTTCTCCTCTACAATAATACGATAAGGCTCAGGGGTCTTTATCAAATCATTGAGGGCTGCTATAGACGGCATTAGAGGTGAATAATATCATAGCGCATGACAACGCTGCATTTGCAAAATCTCGTGAAAGCTTATGGCGGAAAGAACGTCGTAAATTCTGTCAACCTGAATGTTAAAAATGGTGATGTCGTCGGTTTGTTGGGTCCCAATGGCGCCGGTAAAACGACCACATTTTATATGACCGTGGGCATGATTAAGCCGGATAAAGGTCGCGTGCTGCTTGACGATGAAGACATAACTGATTATCCTATGTTTCTGAGAGCACGCAAAGGCGTGGGTTATCTTCCCCAGGAAACCTCGATATTTCGGAAGCTTACGGTGCAACAAAATGTTCTGGCAATCCTAGAAATTCTTCCGATTTCTGTTGCGGAGCGATTAGAGCGTGCGAATATGCTGTTAGAGGAATTAGGTATAAATCACCTATCCGATCAAAAAGCCCATCTTCTTTCCGGTGGTGAAAAGCGGCGTCTCGAAATTTCACGCTCGCTGGCTACCAACCCCTCGTTTATACTTCTCGATGAGCCTTTTGCCGGCATTGACCCTTTGGCCGTAAATGATATAAAAAATATTATCGCTCATCTCAAACTACGCGGTATCGGCATCCTGATCTCCGACCATAATGTGAGGGATACACTGGGGGTTTGTGATGAAGCCTATATTTTATGTGAGGGAGAGGTTATTGAATCCGGCTCGCCTGAAAAAATAGCTTCCAGCGAAGCTGCAATTCGCGCATACTTAGGAGACGAATTTACCTTATAAAATGGCACTTGAACTACGACAACAACTCAAACTCACTCAGCAGCTGATTATGACGCCGCAGCTGCAGATGGCGATTAAGCTGCTGCAATTATCCCGGCTGGAACTTCTGGATACCATCCGCCAGGAACTGGAGGAAAACCCCGCCCTGGAGGAAATGCAGGATAGCGGCACCGATGAACATTTAAGCGAGCGTGAAGATACTCCCGCTGACGATTCGACATCCACCGATGAAGTTACCATCGAAGAAAAAATCCCCGATGACATCGACTGGAGTAATTATCTGGATGAGTATAATACGCCGGGCCGCGTCCATTATGAATCCGAGGACCGCGATGCACCAAAATTTGAAGCTTTTGTGGCCCGCAAGGAATCCCTAAAGGATCATCTGCTCTGGCAATTCCTGATGACAAAACCTGAGAGAAAGGAAGAGGAAATTGCAAGCCAAATCATCGGCAATCTCAACAAAGATGGATATCTGGATATTCCGCTTGAGGAAATCGCCACAATCAGCCATGCCGACTATGAGCAGGTCGAAGACATCTTGTTACATATGCAAACCTTTGATCCCATCGGCGTGTGTGCCAGGGATTTGAGTGAATGTTTGCTGATTCAGGCCAGGCATCTGGGATTCGGCGATACCATCGTCACCGACATCATCGCCAATCATCTCACCGAACTTGAAAAAAAGAATTATAAAACCATTTGCAAGTCGCTAAAAGTGAGCATGGATGAAGTCGTCTCGGCAGTCAATGTTATCAAAGGGTTGGAGCCCAGACCCGGCAGGCAATTTAGTGACGACACCCCCCAATATATCAATCCGGACATCTTCGTATACAAATTAGAAAACGATTTTGTCATTATGCTCAATGATGACGGCATGCCTAAGCTGCGGGTCAACTCGTTTTATAAAAACTCCATCAGCCGTGGAAAAAAAATATCCGGAGATGCCGAAGATTATATTCAGGAAAAAATTCGTTCAGCAGCCTGGCTGATTAAAAGCATACATCAACGTCAAAAAACGATTTACAAGGTCATGGAGAGCATTATGCGGTTCCAGTTTGATTTCTTTCAAAAGGGAATTGCGTATCTCAAGCCGATGGTGTTGCGCGACGTAGCCCAGGACATCGGTATGCATGAATCCACCATCAGCAGAGTAACAACCAATAAATATGCGTATACGCCTCAGGGTATCTTTGAATTGAAGTATTTTTTTAACAGCTCCATTAAGCGCGGCCATGGCGATGCCATTGCATCGGCCAGTGTGCAGGAAAAAATCAGGCAGATCATTTTAGGCGAAAATCCCAAAAAACCATACAGCGATGACAAGATTTCCAAGCTTTTAAAGGCAGAAAATATCCATATCGCCCGCAGAACCGTTGCAAAGTACCGTGAAATGTTGAAGGTCCTACCATCAAACAAACGCAAACAAATATAGGGAGGTTTTCCGAATGCAGACATCCGTAACGTTTAAAAATCTTGATCCTTCCGAAACGTTAAAATCCTATGTCACAGATAAACTAAATCGGTTTGACCGGCTTCTCGATAATCCGGCAGAAGCAAATGTCGTCTTGTCGGTCGAAAAATTTCGTCACATTGCCGAAATCAACATCGCCGGCGATCGGCTCAATATAAACGGTAAAGAAGAAACCATAGATATGTATTCCGCCATAGACATGGTATTAGACAAACTTGAAAAACAGATCAAGAAGGGCAAACAAAAAATAAGAGATCGACGCTTTGGATCAAAAGCCAAAAATTTTGTACTGGAAGAAGAAGCAATTCTGCCGGAAGAAGACAACGAGCGGCAGGTTCGGGTAAAAAACATTGAATACAAGCCCATGCACGTAGAAGAAGCGGTTTTACAAATGGATTTGATGGATGATAATTTTCTGGTTTTTACCAACGCCCGTTCTGACAGGGTCAATGTGCTTTACCGGCGCAAAGACGGCCATTACGGCTTGATTCAGCCCAGCAGTTAAGTGTCTCGATGCGGATAGAACCCCTGGGGTGAACCCGCATTTAATTAGAGCAGTCAGAAAATGAAAATTCTGGATGTCTTACAGCGAAAAGCGATTATCGACGATTTAAAATCCGAGACCAAAAAAGGAATCATTGAGGAACTCGTTGTTCCCGTGGCGCAGATTGCCGGCGTGGACTCGCAAGAATTGGCAGGGGTGCTCATGGATAGAGAGCGGCTGGGGAGCACCGGTATCGGCGGTGGTATTGGAATTCCTCATGGCAAGCTTAAAGACCTGGATTCCCTGGTTCTCGGTTTCGGACTCAGTCGTAAAGGCGTGGATTTTGAGTCCATTGACGGGAAACCGACGCATATCTTTTTTATTTTGGTGACTCCGGAAAATTCCACCGGGTTGCACTTAAAACTATTGGCGCGGATTTCCAGGATACTAAAAAACGACCCATTCACCGACAGGTTAAAGAATGCCGCAGATGGCGATGAAATTTACACGATTATCGAAGAGGAGGACGAGGAATTTTAGCCGCTGGCCGATAATCTAACGTAAAGCGTGAAACGATTAACGATCATCATAATTACCGGGCTTTCGGGCTCCGGGAAAAGTACCGCATTGGACGCCTTCGAAGATGCGGGTTTTTATTGCGTCGATAACCTGCCGGTGGCACTGTTGCCCAAGTTTTTGGAACTTCCCATGGAAAGCGATCCTGAAATCGATGGGATCGCCCTGGTCATGGATCTGCGCGAAAAAGGCTTTCTAACCAAATATACCCCCATATTTGAGGGGCTCAAACGCGAAGGATACCCATTCAAAATCCTCTTTCTTGAAGCCGACGAAAAGGTTTTGCTGCAGCGTTACAGCGCCACACGCAGACAGCATCCGCTGTCCCCCGATAAAGGCCTGATGGAAGGCATCCAGGCCGAAAAAGAACAACTCAATCAGCTCAGATCGGCTGCCGACACCATTATCGATACCTCCAAGTTCAATGTACATGAGCTCAAATCCTACATTTTCGATGTTGTCCAGAAGATCAGGAAGCTGGGACCCATGCAGATAAATGTTCTCTCCTTTGGCTTTAAATATGGCGTTCCGCATGAGGCGGATCTTATCGTGGATGTCCGATTTCTGGCCAACCCGTATTTTATCCCGGAATTAAAGGCCTTAAATGGAGAGAGCCAGGAGATTAAAGATTTTATTCTTAAAAAATCGGAAACCCGAAAGTTTCTGAAAAAATACTTCGATCTCCTCGACTATTTAATCCCCTTGTATGAAAAAGAAGGAAAATCCTATTTAACCATTGCGGTCGGTTGCACCGGCGGTCGGCATCGATCGGTGACCATTGCACGGTCCATTCATGACCACATCAAAAACGACAAAGCCCACGTCCAAATTTTTCATCGTGATATAAATCAAGCCTCTTAGCCAAAAAAGTCTTGCCACGCCCGAAATCTAAAGGTAATCTAGGCAAAAAAAAGGTTCAGGGTTCAAGGTTCAGGGTTCAAGGTTTAAAGCATTAGGAAAAGTGAATGGGTTAGAGAATCAAAGGCACCGTGCTCAAGGCCTCTCAATTTTAGATTTTCCAAACACTAAAAACTAAACACCGAACACAAAACGTGTAACTCGCAATGCGTAATGCGCAACCCTGAACGCTGAACCCTGAACCTTGAACCCTGGGATATGAGGTTGACCTATGATTGGAATCGTAATTGTGACGCATAGTCGACTCGGCGAGGCTTTAATTGAGGCGGCCGAATTCATCATCGGCGGCCGTTCCAAGGCCTTGGTCTCGGTCTCCATTGATATTAATCAGAGCGCGGAAAAACTGCGAAAAAATATCCAGGAAGGCATAAAAAAAGTTGACAAAAATGATGGTGTACTCATTTTAACCGATATGTTTGGGGGTACACCTTCGAATTTGAGCTATTCGTTTCTGGAAGAAGGCCGCATTGAAGTGTTGTCGGGTGTCAATCTTCCGATTTTGGTTCAAGCCATAAACACCCGGGAGAAGCTGAAACTTTCCAAACTGGTTACCAGCCTCGAGAAGTTCGGAAAAAAAAGCATTTCCCTGGCCAGCGGAATTTTGAAAGGCAACAAGCGGAGATAAGATCGGGTCACATAAATACATTAAAAGGTCTCCTAATCGTCATGCCGGACTTGATCCGGCATCCAGAACATATTGAGTCTACTGGATAGTGCTAAAGCTTCACTGCGTGCCCGGCTTTCGCCGGAATGACAGGAAAACTGAAAAAACGACACGAATTATTTGTAAATTACAAATGGAACCATGCAGAGAACATATGCCACCATGGCAACTTACACCTGTCAGTCCTACGGATATTAATCCCATTGTGGACATAGAGCGGCAATCGTTCTCATGGCCATGGAAACGTGTATCATTTCTAGGGGAACTGAAAAACAGGCATGCTTACAGTTACCTGGTTAAACTCTGTGATAGCGCGCATGCAGGCAGGGTGATCGCCTATATATTCTTTCGCCAGGTTAAAGAAGAATTGCACATTCTCAAAATAGCGGTCACACCCGATTGGCGCTCCAGGGGTATCGCCTCCAGATTGTTGAAGAAATGCTTCACCACGGGTCTGAAACAGGGCGCCACGTCGGCATTCCTTGAAGTCAGGCCATCAAATGCTTCTGCGATGGCGCTTTATAGCAAGAAAGGCTTTCGCCTTATTGGCAGGAGGCCAAAATATTATACCGATACTCGGGAAGATGCCCTGGTATTTATGAAAAATCTGAAGGAGGATGTATGACAGTAAAACTTGGTATTAATGGTTTCGGCAGAATTGGTCGTTGTCTTTTCAGAGCAGCCTTGAATCATCCGGATGTTGAGGTGGTGGCCGTCAACGATCTGACAAATCCAGAAACAATGGCACATCTTCTAAAATATGATTCCGTGCACGGTCAATTGAGTGCCAGCGTGGTGGCAAAAGATGATAAAATAGAGGTGGACGACAAGTCCATCGCCATTCGCTCGATTAAAAATCCCGACGAACTGGGCTGGAAGGACCTGGACGTTGATATTGTCGCGGAATGTACCGGTATTTTCCGTGATCGCGAAGGTGCCTCCAAACATCTTGCTGCCGGTGCCCGCAAGGTTATTATTTCTGCACCGGCAACCGATCCGGATATTACCATTGTGATGGGCGTCAACTCCCACCAGTATGATCCCAGACAGCACGATATCATATCCAATGCGTCATGTACGACCAATTGTCTGGCGCCGGTGGCCAAGGTATTGCTTGAAAACTTTGGCCTCAGCAGCGGGCTGATGACCACCATTCACGCCTATACCGGAGACCAGCGTTTGCTGGATTTTCCGCATAAAGATCTGCGTCGCGCAAGATCAGCCGCCCTTTCCATGGTACCGACCACAACGGGCGCTGCCAAAGCCGTCGCCCTGGTGTTACCGGAACTCTCCGGCAAACTCAACGGTCTTGCCATCCGGGTCCCCACACCCAATGTTTCCATGGTGGACCTGGTCGCTACGGTAGAAAAGTCAGGCGTAACGGTCTCAGAGGTCAACGCAGCACTCAAACAGGCATCAGAAGACTCCCTGGCCGGTGTTTTGGGATACAGTGAGGTCCCCCTGGTTTCCATTGATTATAATGGCTGTCCGTTATCTTCCATCGTCGACGGCCCGACCACCTATGTGTTGGACAACATGGTTAAAGTCATGGCCTGGTACGATAATGAATCGGGATACTCGCACCGAATGGTCGACCTGGCGGCTATGATAGGCGCTGAGATGTAATCGATACATCAAGGTTTAGAAGTTCAGGGTCTTTTGAATGCGGAATGCGGAATGTGGAATGTGGAATTTTAAAAAACAAAGTAATGAACAAGGCATTAAACCCACTGATTTCGGATTTCGGCCTGCGACGAACCCTTCAGCCGTGAGCTCAGTGCCGAACGGCTCAGTCGAATCGATTGCAGATTTCGGATTGAAAGTCATAATGGTTTTTGGTGTTTTGTGTTTAGTGTTTGGTCTTTGATTTTCCGCATTCCGCATTCCGAATTCGATTCTCTGACCTATAACCTATTACCCATAACCTCTAACCTGTTTCTTTAAGGAACTAAAATATGGATACTCGTACCCCCTTGATTGCCGGGAACTGGAAAATGTACAAGACTTCGTCAGAGGCCAGGGAAACGGCTGCCCGGCTCGTCGATCTGGTCGCCGATGTCGATGATGTTGATATTATGATTGCACCGACATATACGGGATTGGAGTCTGTATCCGGTGTCACAAAGAACAGCCGCGTGTTTCTGGGTGCCCAGGATCTTTTCTGGGAAAAAGAAGGCGCCTACACCGGTCAGATATCCGCCGGCATGCTGGTGGGCGCCGGTTGCCAGTATGTGATTATCGGCCATTCCGAGCGCCGTCAGTTTTTTGGTGAAACCGATGAAACGGTAAACAAAAAAATCAGGGCCGCCATTGGCGCCGGTCTCAAACCGTTGGTATGTGTGGGTGAAACCGAAGCAGAACGCGAGTCCGGCCAAACCTTTTCTGTACTTGACAAACAGATAAAATTGGGATTAAAAGGATATTTTGTCGATGATCTAGGCGATCTGGTAATTGCCTATGAACCAGTGTGGGCCATCGGAACCGGCAAAACAGCCACCGAAGAACAGGCCCAGGAGGCCCATCAGTACATCCGTTCGTTGATCCGGGAATTATTCGGCGATGACCTCTCAGGCAGCATGCGTATTTTGTACGGCGGAAGCGTCAAACCCGCTAACATTGACGGGCTGATGGCCATGACCGATATCGATGGAGCCCTGGTGGGCGGCGCAAGCTTGGATCCAGAATCATTCAGCCAGATCATTCATTTTAAATAAAAATAAAGGAAAGATTTAGGGATTGAGGAATTAAGGAATTAAGGAAACCAGGTATTTCGGAATTTAGATTTGGATTTTTTCTCTTTTTTAAGAATTCCGCATTCCGCATTCCGAACTCCGAATTCAAAGCATTCCAAATTCCGAATTGTACTAGCTATGTCTTTATTACTAATTATCTTGCATGTAGTTGTTTGTGTGGCGCTAATCATGATTGTACTGCTCCAAACCGGCAAAGGTGCAGA
>JASFPE010000217.1:0-8966 GCA_050116155.1 Desulfobacterales bacterium | reverse complement strand
CCCCACCAAAATGACCTCGTCGATGTCGCCGGAGGATAGTCCGGCATCCGCGAGTGCCTGCTTGCAGGGCTGTTCCAGCTTGTCGAGCAAATCTCCGACCAGGCCTTCAAGCTTGGCCCTGGTAAGTTTTACATTCAAATGTTTGGGACCGCTGGCATCGGCAGTGATAAATGGCAGATTTACGTCGGTTTGCATGGAAGAAGACAATTCAATCTTGGATTTTTCCGCTGCTTCTTTTAGCCGTTGCAGTGCCATGGTATCATTTCTAAGATCGATACCCTGATCCTGTTTGAATTCATCTGCCAGGTAATCGATAAGGCGTAAATCAAAGTCCTCGCCGCCAAGATGGGTATCGCCGTTGGTGGCTTTGACTTCAAACACACCGTCACCGATTTCAAGAATCGATACATCAAATGTACCGCCGCCCAGGTCGAAGACCGCAATTTTGCCATCTGTTTTCTTATCGAGTCCATAGGCCAGAGATGCGGCCGTCGGCTCATTGATGATTCTTAACACGTTGAGACCGGCGATCTTGCCGGCGTCTTTGGTAGCCTGGCGTTGACTGTCATTAAAGTAGGCCGGCACCGTGATGACGGCATCCGTGATTTTTTCTCCCAGATAATCTTCAGCAGATTTTTTGATGTTGGCCAGGATGTAAGATGAAATTTCCGCCGGGCTGTGCAGTTTGCCCTGCAGACGAATGCGAAGGTCGCCATTGTCGGCTTTTTCGATTTTATAGGGCAACACAGTAATGTCCTTTTGCACTTCTGGAGAATCATACTTGCGCCCGATGAGACGTTTTACACCAAAAATCGTATGTTCGGGGTTGGTAATCGCCTGTCGTTTGGCAATCTGCCCCACCAGTCTCTCACCGTTATTAGAAACGGCGACCATCGAAGGTGTTGTGCGACCCCCCTCCGGATTTGTGATGATTTTGGCGTCCTTGCCATCCATAATGGCAACGCATGAATTTGTGGTTCCTAGATCAATTCCGATGATTTTACTCATTGGTTTCCCTCCTTGATTTAAAATTCTGTTTTTCGTCTAAATTCATTCCATTACCTCTCCATCTAAGCAGATATTTATATCGGTGAAAATTTTATTACTTAATAATAGTGATTTAATTTAGTAATGCAAGTTTTTTTTACATGATTATCTTGACAATTAGAAATTTACAATTAATTTATTTGTCAAAAGCACAAATTGGGTGAAGTTGATCTAATATAAAAACTACCTAACAATAGGAGGTATGAAAAATGATGAATCTGGTAAGATGGAATCCATGGAGAGAAATGGCAACGTTACATAATCGTTTCAATCGTTTGATGGAAGATCCTTATTTCCGAACCGACCGGGAGAGCGCCGAAGATTTGGGAACCTGGTATCCGGTGGTGGATATGTTTGAAAATGATGACAGTTTTGTGATCAAAGCCGAGCTTCCCGGAATGGGAAAGGATGATATTGCTGTGGATGTGAAAGATCGGGTCTTAACATTAAAGGGTGAGCGCAACTATGACAACGAAGTCAAAGAGGAAAACTATTACCGCAGAGAAAGATCCTATGGCAAATTTCAGCGCGCCTTTTCGCTGCCGGTAGATGTAGATGCGGATAAGATAAAAGCTGATTTTAAAGATGGCCTGCTGAAAATTGAAGTGCCAAAGCCTGTAGAGCAAAAACCCAAACAAATCACCATTCACTGATTCTCTTCAAAAAAAGGGTGACATTCATGTCACCCTTTTTTTGGTGTTTAGTGTTTAGTGTTTTGTATTTAGTATTTTGTTTTAATTATTTTGCAATCCACACTCTGCAATCGAATCCCTGAATCTTTAATCCTTTACCCCATGCCCCATGCTTTGTGCCCTGACACCTGAAACCAATAAAAGATTTAGTGCCATTTTTTTTTGCATGCCGTATTTTCTTATTGCTATCCAAAGCAATTTAATGGAATAAAACAATAAAATAGCTAAAAATCCAATGATATAACCAGGGGTATTTGATATGAAAGGCCGAATGAGTAAATTACGCCATCTGCTTAGTGTATTTTGGGAAGGCGTAACCGCATTACGTATATTTATTGCAAATTTGCTGTTTCTCGCATTGGTTGTCTTTCTGATCTTCATTTTATTCTATGATCCCGGCCGGACCGTACCTGACGGAAGTGCCCTGATTTTTTCGCCTAAGGGCAACATCGTCGAACAAAAAACAGAGACCATGCTTTCCAATGAACTATTGGGAGACGTGGCAACCGCAGAAATCCTTTTGCAAGACATCATCGATGTCATCGACTATGCCAAAGAAGATCAGCGGATAAAAGCATTGGTGCTTGATTTGCGCGAGATGGGCAGCGCCGGTCCCAGCAAACTTCAGGATATTGGTGCCGCTTTAAACCGGTTCAAGGATTCCGGCAAAATCATCATCGCCTGGGGCGATTATTTCAATCAACGACAATATTATCTGGCAGCGCATGCCGACAATATTCACATCAGTCCCATGGGAGGTGTGCTGCTAAACGGTTATGGGCTGTATCGAGCATACTATAAGAGTGCTTTGGAAAAATTGAAAGTACAGTTTCACGTGTTTAAAGTCGGCACTTATAAATCTGCCCTGGAGCCATTTTTGCGAGATGATATGTCAAAAGAGGCCAAAGAATCGAATCTCGCCTGGCTAAACGAATTGTGGGGTGCTTACAAATCGGATGTTGCGACGTTACGCGGATTAGACCCCAGCAGCATCGATGATTACATCAACAATATCCCCTTACATTTGGCAAAAGTTCAAGGCGATACAGCCAAACTGGCGTTGGATTATGGACTGGTGGATGGATTAAAAACCCGGGATGAGGTCCGGGACGAGATACTCGGATTGGTCGGGAAAGACAAAGACACCGGAACCTTTCAGCAGATTGACTTTTATGATTATCTGGATATCAATCGTCCTTTTATCAAGCGAATCCGACCCAATCGGCCCAAAGTGGGAGTCATTGTTGCCAAAGGGCTTATTCTGGATGGTGACCAGCCTTCAGGTACGATTGGTGGAGATTCGCTTGCTGATTTAATCCGTCAGGCCCGTGAAAATGATAAAATCAGATCCGTGGTCTTGCGTATTGACAGCGGTGGCGGCAGCGCCTTTGCATCCGAGATTATTCGTCGCGAAATTGAGCTCACCAGCAGGGCAGGCAAACCCGTGATCGTTTCTATGGGAAGCATTGCCGCTTCAGGAGGCTATTGGATCGCGTCTGCGGCTGACGAAATCTGGGCCGCCCCCACCACGATCACAGGGTCCATTGGAATATTTGGCGCGTTTGCGACATTTGAAAAAAGTCTGGCATCCCTGGGTATTTATAGTGATGGTGTGGGAACCACCAAATTAGCCGATGCACTTGACCCCAGCCGTCCGATTAATCCTCTGGTGAAAGACTCCATGCAACAGATCATCGAGCAAGGATATCGCCGTTTTATCCAGATCGTGGCGCAAGGACGAAATATGGCTCCGGAAGAAGTTGAAAAAATCGCTCAGGGCCGGGTTTGGTCAGGGCAAATGGCCGTGAAACTGGGGCTCGTGGATAAGCTCGGCAACCTGCAAGATGCTGTGCGCGAAGCGGCGAACAAAGCAGGTTTGAGAGATTATGAGGCCACTTATATTGAAAAGCCGTTGACGGCTCGAGAATTATTTATTCAACAGCTGAATCGGTTCCTTTTCAGCTTAATTGGCGACAGCGCGCTAGACGACCTGCATCTGCCCTCCCGCTTATTATCCTATTTCGGCACCGAGCTTGAACAAATGATGCTATTGAATGATCCCCGGGGTATGTATGCCTACTGTTTGACATGTAATGTTCAGTAAATAGAAAAATGAGAAAAAAAGAAAGGCGATTTAGGGATGACTTCCTAAATCGCCATAATTTTAGTTACATATAACAGAATCGATTCTCTCCCCGGGGCCGCTAAACCATATCGTTAAATAGAGACTCCTCGAGCATCTTTTTCGCTATCTCCTCAGGATCTCCTTCATAGGTGCCTTTTTCAATTTGGGCTTTTAGCTCCTCAACTTTATCCATGCGGACATCGGGTATGGTGTCCAATTGTTTTTTTGCCTCTTGAAGTTCTTTTGCAGTTTGCGACAGCTCTACCGTATCTGTTTTTGCGACCTTCTTTTCCGTTTTTTCAGGCGCTTCTTCGGCCTTTTGCTTATCATCAACGTTCTTTACATAAGCTTCGATATTCGTTACGTTATCTTTAGGAGTAATTTCCATAATTATTGTTTCCTCCACCTCTGATCGTCGTGAGATGAATCACAACCGCTCAGAATTAGTGTGTACTATCACAACTTTAGCGCAGTATCACGATTATGTCAAATTATGGTTTGGCTTAATCTTATTATCGGCAAAACTGCAGGGAACTTTAGCATTTTTTTAATTACTGAATCCGTCTTCAATAAATAATGCGATTAATAATTGTCGCCATGGTTTGGGTAGTTGAAAAGAAGGTATTTTACCACATCCTTGATCTGGGCTTTGAAAGTGTGGGGATACCTGTTCGGGTGAAATTTGAGTTTGAAGTCAAAGATGGATCTTTTGTTCCAAATAGTCTCACCAGCGAATATTTATACAACCAGCAGATCGTTACCAATCGATATCCCAGCGTGAGAATAGATACGCTGGAAGACGAAATCCAAAAGACGGTTCAGCGGGAAATCCAAAAATATTTGAAATTCAGCGGCTATATAAAAGAAAACAAAGACTCGGATACCATCTAGCAAACAAAATCTATTTTTTTATTTTTTATTAAATGTTAATGAAAAAGCATCACAATAACCAATCTTTAGACATGAAACCAAAATCCTCTGTTTGCATTATTTTGATTCTGATTTTGACTTCATTGTGCGTTCCGCTTGTGTTGGCTTTCGGGCAGAAAAAAGGAATTACCGAACAGGAATGCACGACTTATGAAGGCGCGGCGATTCTGTGGGATTTGAGAATATATCGATGGGTATGCTGCATTCCCAAAGGCGAGGATCTGGAGGACTGTATCGTCATCATAGATAAAAAGCCGCTGCCGAAAACCAGCATCAAGCCCCTGCCTCCACCGGGTTCCAGGACAATTATTCAGCCAAAACAAAACCCCGACGCCAATTAGTCTGAGCCCTAAGGAGGATACGAAAATGGCAACCACAAAAGATTGCATCATGACTAGATTCAACAGACCGGCAGCTATCAGCCCATGCTGACCCACGAAGAAGAAAGATATATATTGACCCAGGCCTATGTCCCGGAGCACGTTGTTGGTTTAATGAAGTATCTTTCCGGAGGCGAGCCGTTTCTGATCGGAAAATTTTTTTGTTGTCAAAAAAATGATTGGGTCATTCTGGTGGGTTATCCTTTGGAGAAGGATTTCAACCCCGTGGATTTTGAAGGCGTCGTTGAAAATGTCAAAAATCAGTTTCGTCCCAAAAATATTTCCATTATAGCCCCGAAGATTTTGCCGTCCCTGCTAAAAACGTGCACCGAAAACGAAAGCGATGCCTATTACACACTGGACACCGCAAATTTTATCCTCCGCAGCGTGGTCCGGCGCAACTTAAAAAAGGCCCGGCAGAAATTGTGGGTTGAGCGTGCGTCCGGCATGCAGGCGGACCACGAAAAACTCATGCACGAATTCGTTGAACGCGTCAAGCCTGCTGCGCGGGTAAAAAATCTATTTTTCAAGATGCCCGGATTCGTGAGTCACAGCGATAGTGCATGGGTTTTGAATGCCTGGGATGACCAAAAAAATTTAACGGCATTCTATGTCGTTGATCTTGCGGCCCGAGATTTTTCAAATTATATTATCGGATGCTATAGCAAACAAAACTATGTTACCGGGGCTTCTGATCTTCTGCTGTATGAGTTGATCCAGCTGAGCAAGGCACATCAAAAAAACTATATTCATCTGGGGCTTGGCGTCAATGACGGCATCCGGCGCTTTAAAGAGAAATGGGGTGCAAGACCCACCCAACAATATGAGATGTGTGAGATCGCATTCGAAAAACCCTCTATCTGGGACGCGATCAGGGCCATCGGTGAATTTTAAGTGTGAGTGTATGTTTTTTCTAAAATCCAGAGAAAAAGAATTAAAAATGATCTGGGAGGTGCACAAAGACAACAAACTTTCCTATCTTGTTGGTACTGCCCATTTTTTTCCATATAGTTTCAAAACGTCATTGCGTCGCTATTTAAAAAAGGTCCGCACGGCAATTTTTGAAGGGCCCCTGGACGACGATAATATGGCCAAAGTGCTTACGGCAGGTTGCGATAGCCAAAATTCCTACCACCTGTTCGATGAACTGGACAAGCGCGCCATTGATGACATCACCAATGCCCTGCGGCCGGCCTGCCGGGATGCCAATTCGTTTTTTATTATGGATCTCTGCAAGCTCAGAATGGAGAACCCGGTATATGAGATGATAAAGGGGATGACTCCCTGGCTGGCTTTTTTTACGATCTGGTCGAATTATTTAAAGAAGAACGGATGGAAGTATTCCGTAGATATGGAGGGCTATGACCTTGCCAAAGCCATGGGAAAGAAAGTCGTCTTTTTGGAAACCATCGACGAGCAAATCAAGGTGCTCAAAAATCTTTCCCACGAGCGAATCCTGGAGTTTCTGCGCAACGTGGACAGATGGCCGACGGTTGCCCAGGCATATGTCGATTCATATCTGGATGGGGATCTGGCAAGACTGAGATCAATGGGATTGCGGTTTCCCAGTCGCCATCATTCGGTCATTGATCATCGCGATGAAATATTTTACGAGCGCATGCAGGACTATTTAGTGGAAGGCGACCTTGTTGCTTTTGTTGGGGCACCCCACGTCCGGGGTTTGAGTAAGCTCTTGCGCGAAAACGGCTATCGGATTAGTGGGCCGGAGGTTACGTAGAATTCCGAATTCGGAATGCGGAAAAATTGCGCAACGAGTTGAGGGTCTCAAGGACTCGTTGCTCGATACGCGATCCTGGATGCTCGATAAAAAATCGAAGGTTGGCCGTTATCGAGCATCGAGCATCGAGGAGCCAGCATCCAGCATCCAGCAACTAGGAACCAGAGATCTGTGACCGACGAACATTTAGCCAAAAGCGACTATCAGAAAGCCATGAACACCGCCGTGCGTCTATTGACTCGTCGGGATCACACCAGTTTTGAGATTCTACAGAAGCTCGAGCAGCGCGGTTTCGGCGGTCGTATCATTGAGCGGGTTTTGGCAGAATGCCGGCGTTTAGATTACATTGATGACGAAAGAACCGCGCGGATTTATATCGGACAGCTTGCCAGGAGGGGCTTTGGATTTCGCCGGATCAGGCTTGAGTTGCGGAAGAAAGGCTTAACCGGGGAACGTTTTGAAATTATCTTAAACGAACGTCGCGCCGAAATCGATGAACGCGAGATTGCCCGTAAAGTGATGTTGAAAAAGATGAAAAGCTTTGAGAGCGTCGTAGACCTCCAAAAAAGAAGGGATAAAATTTATCGGTTCTTATATTCCCGGGGATTTGAAGCGTCGGCAATTTCTGAACTAATACGTGAATTCGTTAAATAGTTTATTGGTTTATTCGTTAGTTGGAAAAAATCGCTTCTTTTAACGAGTTAACCATTCAACCAATTAACCAGTCAACCAAATCAATCTAGCTGGTTATTGTATAAACCGCCTCCTGATTCTCCACAAAAGATCGAATCGTTTGTAATTCGTTGTTGCTTAAATGCTGAAATCTTATGCCCACCCCTTGGCCGTCTTTGCGGATGATCTCTCCGGTGATATCTAGCGGTTCCCGAGAGTTTGGGGAAGCGAAAGTTAGCTTCATGTGTTGTCCGACGGCAAAAGTTTCATTGGTTTCGATGTATGCACCATACTGATTGATATCCAGGATGTAGCTGTTGTATCTGGGGCCCTGGAGCCTCATATTGACATTAATCAGACAATCCTTTCTGGGCTGTCTGCGCTTGTCCCCATTATTTGTGCCGGAAGCAATTTCCTCTAAATGTTTCATGAGAATTAGGCGCTGATTATCGGACATGTCTATAATTCGTTTTATCAGTTGATTGGCCAGACTATCTTTAAATAAGTGCTTGAAGAGCATGAACTGCTGGTCTTCGGATATACTATCCATCAGATGCAACAAACGGGACATGATATCATATTTATTTAATTTTTCGTTTGCTGCGGGCATAAGATATTTCCGGGATCTATCTAATTATTAATGATTTTTATATGTTTTCCTGTATTTGTTCGGGTCTTTGACTTACGTCATCGGCCGGTCAGTCAAAAGCAGCTGTGCCCTCGCTTTTATAGTTCTTTTGAGCACAAGCGTTTGTTTCTTAGCTGGAATTTAAAGGCAGCGCGATGCGGACACTGCCGGAATTATTTCATACGGATCTGATGGTTTAATAGTTAAATATGATTTTGAATTCGACGCCCACGCCCTTGGGACTGACTCTTACGATTTCTCCCGTGGCTTTCAATGCCTTGCGAGAGTTTGGAAGTGAAATGGTCATGGCGATTTCTTGCCCAATGGTTAATTTCTTGTTTGTCTGAATAAACGCTCCCCCGGAGCTTAAATCCTGGATATATTCGTTGAAAACCGTGTCTACGGTTTTGCAATTTGCCAATAGCAATTGATTTTTTCCAAAAACTTTTCTCGAATCTTTGCGCTCGTAAAGTGCTTCATCAGACGGTCTTGGGATGTTGGAAGGCAGATTTGGATTGATCATATCGAAAACCTCTTAATGGTTAAATTTATTAAATCAGACAGTTGTTTCTATTTCCGATTCAGTTCAGTGATTTTGCAATAAGATAGAAATTGTAATAACTGAAAGCAATTCAACTATTGTAATATGGTTTGTAGCAAAAACCATGCAAGGTGTATTAAGGATTTTGAATTCTAAATAATAACAGAAGGTTGGCGAATTATGGATTCTGTGGCGAAACCGCGATTACCCAAG
>JASFPE010000216.1:0-8991 GCA_050116155.1 Desulfobacterales bacterium | reverse complement strand
GATTATGGGGCGCGGAATAGTAGGCCAGCCAATAAAGGTAATCGGCTAAATGTGATCGAATAGTTTTATTCAACTTTGCCTCAGGATACAATTGACAGTACCTTGAGCTTATTTGGTCGAACATTTCGGCCACCTGCCTCCAGTCTTCCCCCTGATCAAAATTATTCTTACGTCTGAAATTATTAATATAGCGGCCCCATGCAACTGGAACATCTGGGTATTTTAAAAAAACTCTCAAATTCGTAAGAGCAATATCTTCCTCTGGAGCGAGCGCAAGCGGCAAATGTGATACTATCGAGCCATATTCAAACCGATGATCCAGCAGAACATCTGCCAGGTTGGCAACATCGTATAATCTTGCAATCCTTGACCACAACTCATAATCCTGAGCTCTAACAAACGACTCGTCGTAACCCCCCAGTTTCTCCCAAATAATACTCCGTCTGAATATCACTGCGGAATGAATAAATGCATTCTGAAACATTAAATACCAGCGGATCGCGAGCAAACCTATCGGTGTACGCAATAAATTTTCTTTCTGCGACTTTCCTTTTTCATCAATTGCCCGTGCCCGGGTACCGAGCAATGCAACATCAGGATATTCATCCAGAAATTGAACCTGTCGTTCAAGACGCTCGGGATATGAGATATCATCGGCATCTTGACGGGCGATATATTCCGCCTGGGCTAGTTGCAAGCCTCGATTTAACGATTTGGTCAGCCCGATATTGGATGGGTTGTCCACCAGACGGATTCTGGGATCATCGAAAGACAGAACGATATCTCTAGAATTATCCGTGGAGCCATCATTAATAATCAAGTATTCAAAATCCGACCATGTCTGACAGAGGATAGACTCGATGGCTTGCCGCAGGTAACGCGAACCGTTGTATACTGACATCAGCACCGTTATCTTAGGCATCGGGAATCACCTCCGCCCAGATTTCACCCCATCGAATTTCAAGGTGATTCACTGACAGCCCGGCACCAACCATCTCCTGTTCGAATGACTCTTGGGTATATTCAGTGCAATGCGTATCGTCTAGTAAGTACGGCAATCCAAGCTCTTTTTTCAGAGGAACGCGCCAATCACGATTGAACAACGGAACACGTATCAAAAATCGGTCGGGATGAACGTGCCGATTAACCTTTTGAAGAAATGATACCCTATCTTCGATATGCTCTAATACATTTGAGAGTATTACCGTATCAAACTTAACATGTGGGATATATTGTTCCGCGTCTTCCAGAATAAACTCAAGCTTTGGATGTTGATAATTCTGCTTTGCAGAATTTAACCACTGCTCATTATAATCAATGCCAAGGACACTGCCTCCAGCTTTGGTAGCAATCTCATAGGCTACTTCCCCTTTTCCGCAACCAATGTCTATTACGCGTTCATCTGGCTTTACGCGAGTTACAAAAAAATCATGATAACCGGTCACCCGATGTTTAATGTGGCGGCCCCCGTTGTAGTCGATCGATTTAAAGCCAGTGATTTGATAAATTAATGAATCCAGATTGAGGAGAAAACTAAGGGCGTCTTTTGCGGGTTCATGAACCTCGAATCGAATACAACTTTCAGCGATGGAGCGGCGCAGTTTTGCGGGAATTAGCTGAAAAAATTTCTTCAGTATCCAGTTAATTGCCCTTTTGATTGGTTGTAGGAATAACACTTTATGATTTTGCTTGATCTTCGAGCAACTCGGTAAATACCTGTCGATGCCTTTCTTGCCAAAGCTGAAAATCAAATAACTCTACTGCACGTTGCCGTGCCGCTTTACTATAGCGGTTGAGATCTTCTGCAACAGTTAGAATCGCATCAGCCCACGCTGCCGGTTCAGGTGGTACGCGCTCTTCCCAATTGGCGTTAGTAGGCACGCCCACTCCACCATATTCTCCTACTAATTCCGGAACACCACCGCTTAATGAATAAACCACTGGTAGACCACAAGACATCGCTTCAATGACGACTCCGGGACAAACATCTTGAATTTTGGTGTGAAGGAGAATATCGCTTTGACGGAATATCTTTAGGGCTTCATTTTGTGTAAAGGGCGGGACAAATTTAACATGATTTTTCAAGCCTAAATCGATGATCAGCTTCATCATGGAATTCAATACATGATCCACAATTTTTCCGGCAATTGTCATTCGAACAAACGGGATGGATTTATTTATATGGGCTAAGGCCCGAAGCGAAGATTCCAAAGGATAAGTGTGATATTGTGATCCGATCACCAACAGCCTAATTGAATTTGAATCTTTGCTTTTGGCAGAGGGACAAAAGATCTTTGTATCGACGGCGTTATACAAAATTTCAGATGGGCCTCTTCTTTTTCCTAGGAATCGGTTCGCGCATGATCGCGCAAACTCACTTTGGTAAAACACATAGTCCGCCCTATGCAGAAACTCGGCCATTTGGGCATTTGCCTCTTCCCAGCCGGATAGCATCCAGGCCGGGTAAGCCACCCCATTTTGATTCCAAACAAATTTAGCCCCTTTACGCCGGGCAATACAGCAGAGTTGCTCGGCAAAAGGCGGTCGATTGCTGCTTCCGAGATAAAGAATATTAAATCGTCGGGGGGTATTCGGAAAAATCTCATTGAGCCTCTGAAATTTAATGATTCCTCCATGGGCGGCTTTTTCCGAATTCGGAAGCCGGTCGTAACCGTAAGAAATATAGATGTCTTCTAATGGCAGATCGGAGAGCGAAATTGCCATGCCTTTTATAAAGCCCTTACTTCTATGCCAAAGCTGAGACAACATTTTTCCTAAAGCAAAGCCGAATCGTTTCAATTAATCCTTCATTTATTTCGCCATCCAGTAACCCGGGCGGGCACTCCGGTAACGATTGCATAGTCTGGAACATCTTTAGTAACAACAGCACCGGCACCGACAATACTCCCTTTACCAATCGTTATTCCGTCTAAAACTCTGACGCCAGTGCCCAACCAGACATCGTCTTTAATAATAATTCCTTCTGCCCGAATCCCCTGGAGGCGTATGGGTGTTTTCGGATCTTCAAACACATGGTTGGATGGCATAATTACCGTATGTGCC
The DNA here is from genome assembly GCA_050116155.1 of Desulfobacterales bacterium. Lineage (GTDB taxonomy): Bacteria > Desulfobacterota > Desulfobacteria > Desulfobacterales > JAHEIW01. The sequence goes on along the minus strand of JASFPE010000216.1, from coordinate 5,928 downwards.
GCAATGCGCACTGAATTTCCAATCTTCAATCCTCCGCCACCACACAACATACAAAACGGATGAACCGTACAATGATCGCCGATATTAATATTTCCACCAAAACCTTTAAGCATGGCATAAGATAAAATGTGGGTGCTATCACCAATGCTGATCGTTCCTCCCATTGGTGATAGGGTAACATGGCTTTCTACCCAAACTTTGCTCCCAAGGGATATAGCCCGACTGTCATGTATGTGGGCCGACCTGCTCAGGTTAATTCCCTTCCCTATGTCTGCCCATAAAATTGGATTCTTGGGACTTATCGAACTAAGAAATTTTAAAAATATCTTAGCAGAATAGTAAGTGATCTTTTTAGACGGCATAACATCTTTATGAATAAATCATTAAGGTGTTCATTGATACCGATACCAGTGGATTGAAGAAAGGCTATTCGTCTTGTTTGTATTAAGGGATTTTTACAATACTGTTTAGGTTATCTTTATGAAGGAGGTTTTGGAACAATTGAAGTATTCCCAAGTCAATTTTTCTTTTAAAGAAACTAATTAACCGATTGCAGTAGGAATAGAGGAAATATAAACATTTAACTTCTGTAAATGTTGAAGTATTCAAATAAATTGGAATTACTATATTAAAGTCCTTTGGTTTATAGCGCATTTTTGTCCTGATACAAATAAATTCAAGGGATTCCTTGAAGGTTTTCAGATAGAGAATATACATCTCCCAGGAAAGTCTTTTGGTTCGGATTTTTTTTTGGAAGTTTTGCCCCTCTAAAATAATTTTCTGCCACCACCCCTTGTAATGTATAATATGTATTTTCTCAGTGATATTTTTTGAATGTACTTCGTTCAGAATATCGCAAGGCATGCCTCTAAAAACAAGTTTCTGTCCATAAACAGCAACTTCATACGTTTTCTTATTGGGGTCGTAGCACAATAGCTTGAACAAAGACATCTGGTCAGCACCGCCGTATGGATATTGAGGGCTGTTTGCTTTGTTATATAATTCAAGGTTATTGATTATCTTAAAAGTTTCTTCTTTCCATAATTTAAAAAAGAACGGGTAGTTGTTGCCTTTGCATAGCATTACTCCGGTATTCAAAGGGAATTGTCCCTCTTTGTAAGTATAGATAATGTCAAAGTCTTGATCAAAAAAATGTTGGATACTCTTTATAACCAGGGTATCCACGTCGAGGATACAGAGATAATCATTTGGATATTTTTGGACTGCGTAATTCCAGAGGTGGGTCTTACTGGAAATTCTTTTGATGGGATCAGAGCTAAAGTCAAAGTTCGTTTTAGAGAATAATACAGTCTCAAAACTCTTCATGATGGCTTTGATGATATGCTCTTCAATATCCTGCCAAAAAACTGTAATATGGCTTCCCGGATTACTTCGCAGAATAGAATAGATATTAGTTATGAGCATACCAATATGTTTATTCCCAAAAATAGTTATGATGAATCTGACCGTGTGTTTCTTCATCCGGCTATTGCACATACCGCATCGTTTAGTTGGTATATAAACAACTAGTCTTTGCTATCTAAGCGCCAATTGAAAAATGTAAAAAGAATACCTTTATCCTGTCCTAATCTAACGCCTGTTTTGAATACGTCTCTTTCAGAAACATTTAAAATCGCAGCCCGTTCAATCTTGTCCAGCGTCACAGTTATGAATCCAGCTACACTTATCGTAAGGTAATATGTACCAGGTAAAAGCGGAAGACAGGGAAAACTGCATATTAGTTTGGCACACGTTGTTGAAGTTCCCAATAAGTCAGGATTAGTATAATTGGGCGAGGCAATAAACAAACGTCGCCCAAACGAGTCTTCGACAGAAATACCTACTCCTCGCACAGCTTGAGGACTCTTGAATGAAACAGAGACCTCCAACGATTCGCCCATACCAACATTTGTAGAAAGCTCGCCGTTGACTCTAATTTCTAATTCTTCTAAGACCGCTTCGCATCCTGGTGTTCTATTGGCATGGTTTTTTAACGAGACCTTAGCATCTGTGGCAACCTCACCGCTCAAGGTATAGGTTTCAATCGCCTTTGCAGTCTCCCCATTAAATACCACGCCTCCACTGTCCAAGAGCATCGTCTTATCGCATAATCCCTGAATTGCAGCCATGTTGTGACTGACAAACAATACCGTCCGGCCTTCTCCGGATACGCTCTCCATTTTTCCCAAACACTTTTTTTGAAAAGCCATATCACCTACGGCTAACACTTCATCAACCAAAAGAATTTCAGGTTCCAAATGAGCCGCAACTGCAAATGCGAGACGAGTATACATCCCGCTGGAGTATCTTTTAACCGGCGTATCGATAAATTTATGGAGCTCGGAAAAGGCGACGATTTCATCGAATTTCCGAGTCACTTCCCAGCGGTCCATCCCCAGAATGGCACCATAGAGATAAATGTTCTCATGCCCGGTCAACTCCGGATGGAAACCGGTGCCCACTTCGAGCAACGAGCCTACACGGCCTTTAAGTTCAATTCTTCCTTTCGTCGGTTCTGTAATTCTTGACAAAATCTTCAGCAATGTGCTTTTACCGGCTCCATTTCTGCCGATGATGCCAACGACTTCACCCTGCTTTACATCAAAAGAAACATCTTTTAAGGCCCAAATAGTGTCAGATTGCGGATTACGGATTGCGGATTGTGGATTGATTTTTCCAGAATTTCGAAAGGGAGCTTTGGCAGCTTTAACAATAGCTTCCCGAAGGGTTTTGTATCCTTGCATTGCGCCCAGGCGATACTGCTTGGATAAGTTTTCGGCTTTGATTACAGGATTAGTCATCTTAAGAACTTATGATTGGTAGTCGCTTTAGTGAATTAATTTGATGAACGGTAGCTTTGGATCATTCGCTGTCTTTTTAATCTTTTCCTTTAGCGCTACGCGCCATGCCTTTCATTCCGCATTCCGCATTCCGAATTCAAATGGCCTTAAACCACGTCTGCAAAGGTTTTTTCCATTCTCTTGAAATAAAATATCCCGCTGAAGAATAATATAATGATGATAACCGCTGAAATGATCAGGAGGAGCCAATCGATGGGTTGATGGCCGAGCAGAGATGCCCGAAAGGCGCTGATGACACCGCCCATGGGATTTAATGCCAGCAGCCACTGATATTTTTCACCCACCATGCTGACAGGATAAATGACCGGTGAAACAAACATCCACAATTGGATAACAAACGGAATCGCATATCGGATGTCGCGATATTGAACATTGAGCGCCGACAACCATAGGCCGACGCCCACGGCACATAAAAATGTAAGTCCGACCAGAACAGGGAATAATAAGATACTGATTCCGGGCAGAAACTGATAGTAAATCATCATGACGCCCAGAATGCTCATGGCAATGAAAAAATCGACCAATCCGGCAAGGGAAGCCGACGCCGGAATGATTAAGCGCGGGAAATATACCTTTGTGATCAGATTCGCACTTCCAACCAGACTGTTACCCGAGGAGGACAGTGCGTTGGCAAAATAGGTCCAGGGCAGCAGGCCGGCATACACAAATACCGGGTAAGGAATGCCGTCTGAGGGAACCTTGGCCAATTTTCCGAAAAAAAGCGTAAAAACTACCATGGTAAAAAATGGCTGAATAATCGCCCACAGACCCCCCAGGACCGTTTGTTTGTATCGAACCTTGATATCTCTTTTGGTTAAGAAATAGAAGAGTTCACGATAATTCCATATCTGCCTCAAATCGATGGAAACCCATCCCTTTTTAGCTTCGATAACGGTCAAATTTTGGACAGCAGTTTTCATGGTTTCTTCCGAATTACCACTCTCAAACTTGATAATCTCCGAAATCCGCAATTTATTATTTCCGCATTCCGCATTCCGAATTTCACATTTTCTTTACCTGGCTCCGCCCGGTCGATTCCAATATACAAGTATGGATAAACCTCTATTATTATTAAGAATTAGTAATAATTCCCAAATAATAAAAATTGATCCATGTCCAGAATTATATTTTCGTGAACAAGGCCCAGAAAGATGTAATTCAATAAATGGGCATTGCGCCGCGGATGAACACGAAAACCCACGGAATATATTATTATTTTTGCAAGTATTGTGCCTAGCAACTTGAAAGTGTTGGATAAAAATCGTCTGAGCGGGATAAGCTGTAGACGGGAACATTCAGCCACTAGATTTAATTTCTTTGATGGGATAAGATATGCAAAAAGAGAGCCGGCCCGATTTGCAGGTTTTAGGCAGATAATCGTGAAGTCGGGGTGATATGTGCAGGGACAATCTCTAGGGTTAAGATGCGAACTCACCCACTTTTGAATAGAAAAAATAATCTAATACCATGCTGAAAGGCCTTCTAACCCCATTTTTTAGCGCTAAAAATCTGAAGACTGGATAAATACTTGGCATCTGGTGACATTTTATTGACACCGGACATAAATTGTGCGGCCAATGGAATTTTTTGATTTTATTTAGATAATTGAAGATATTTTATATAATTCCAAATGGTTAAACTATAACTCCTTAAATATAGCCCCTTACCTCCACCTCTAATCATTTCAGGGCAGTTTTGAGCCGCCAATAAAATATTTGCTCCACATTACTCCACCTCACAAAATAATTTTGTTAGACAATTTAACATTTAATAATTATTATAAAAATTAATTAATCGTCTGCTCATTTTTTGCTTGACACTTCCTATTATATATATTTTAATCCAATAAGGTGGAGTAATGTGGTTGAATTGCCAAGTTTGTGGATCATAGTGGAAAGAATTGGACATGTTTCGCGGAATTTCATTCCATACCATCGATAACAAAGGACGCCTGATCATCCCGTCCCGATTTCGCGACGTCATTCGCGTAGACGGCAACGAAAGTATCATGGTCTCGGGCATGGACGGCTGTCTGGTTGCGTATACGATTGACGGATGGCGTGAGCTGGAAAATAAAATATTATCAATGGCGGAAACCAGTGCAAACATGCGCCGGTTCCGGCGATTGTTTATCGGCGCGGCCTTTGAATGCGGCTGCGATAAGCAGGATCGTATTCTTATACCGCCGATGCTCAGACAATACGCCAACCTGGAAAAAGACATTGTGCTGGTTGGCGTGCTCAATCACTTTGAAATCTGGTCTCGGGAAAAGTGGGATATGGAAAGTACAAATCTATCCAAAGACATGAAGAAGGAGGATGTCAGAAACGAGATTGCCAAGTTAGGAATCTAATTCAATGACGTATCGACATATCCCCGCAATGCCAAACGAGGTGATGTATTACCTGAATTGCAAACCGGGTAAAATTTATGTGGACTGCACATTGGGCGGATCCGGACATGCCAGAGCCATTTGTGAAAAAATTTCCCCGGACGGATTGCTGATCGGCATTGATCAGGACAAAGATGCCATTACCAACGCCAGACGCGTTCTGCGACCTTACGCGACGAATGTCCGTCTCTTTCATGGCAATTTTAGTCGTCTGCCTCATTTTCTTTCAGAATTAAATATTGCAGCCGTTGACGGCATACTGCTTGATCTCGGTCTATCTCTGCACCACCTTAAAAACAGTGGCAGAGGCTTTAGCTTTCAAAAAGATGAACCCCTGGACATGCGCATGGATGTCCGTTCACCAAAAACGGCTAAGGATCTTGTGAATCATCTGGCAGAGAACGAGCTCAGGGAAATTTTTAAGCATTACGGTGAAGAACGCCGGGCCAGGTCCATTGCACATGCCATTGCGAACGCCCGAGACAAAGACAAAATTCAGACCAGCAAACAACTGGCAGAAATAATTTACAAAACGATTCCCCGACGTGCTGTCGGGCATCAAAAAATACACCCGGCAACCCGGGTGTTTATGGCGCTGCGCATCGCCGTCAACAAGGAACTTGAAATCCTTGACGACTTTATGGGCCGGGTGGCTGATTATCTCAACTCAAAAGG
>JASFPE010000215.1:0-9009 GCA_050116155.1 Desulfobacterales bacterium | reverse complement strand
CATATCGATTTTTATGAAATCGATATGCAGCGCAAGATAAATACGACGGTTCCGGTTGTGGTGAAAGGCCAGTCCAAAGGGGTGGAAGTAGGGGGCATAATGCAGATCGTTCGCAGAGAACTGGAGGTGTTTTGCCTGCCGAGTGCCATTCCAGAGGCTTTTGAAGTGGATATTACCGAGCTTGATATCGGTGATTCGGTCCATGTCCAGGAAATTCAATTACCCGACGGTGTTGAATTACCGGAAGATGTTGATTTTACGGTCATAACGATACTCGCGCCGAAGGTGGAAGAAGAAGTCGTTGAGGAAGAGGAGCTCGAAGAAGGAGAAGAGGAAGCGGCTGAAGAGGAAGGCGCCGAAGGCGAGGCTGCTGCCGAAGGGGCACCCTCCGAAGAATCGAAAGAAGATTAGAAACTCGGCAGGCTGGGGAGCCTGCCCCGCAACTCAATTAACATTGAGGTGGAGCAGGTTTTCCAGCCTGCTGTGTATAATGGGTCCTGAAATTAATAACGGTGTGCTACCGAAACAATTAAGCCTGGTTGTCGGCCTTGGCAATCCCGGCGGTGCCTATGGCAAGACCCGGCATAATGCCGGATTTATGGCCGCAGATAAACTTGCCGCTTCATTCGGAGTTGCATTCGAGAACCAAAAATTTGATATTGTTTACGGGCGTGGATTCATAGAAAATGTCAAGGTGATACTGGCTAAGCCGATGGCATTTATGAATCGCAGCGGCCCGCCGGTTAAAAAGCTGGCGAATTTCTTCAAAATACCCAGCGACGATATACTGGTCGTTCATGATGACATCGATCTTGCTTTTGGAAGGTTAAAAATAAAGGAGAAAGGAGGGCATGGCGGACACAATGGTATCCGATCGTTGATCGATGCTTTTGGCGGCGGCGATTTTGTTCGTCTTCGCATCGGTGTGGGGCGCTCTGATGCCGGGAAAAGTGTTACCGATCACGTTCTGGGCAGATTTACCGAGCAGGAAAGCAAAATTTTGGACCAAATCATCGACCGGGCTCGGGATGCAGTGGTCATGACACTATGTCAAGGTACGAAAGCAGGAATGACATATTTTAACAACAGGAATTTTATAGTTACACCATAATTTAACATTTTTACAAGGAGGAGAGGAAAGGATGGACTATTTATTACCGCTGATTTGCATGCTGGTTGGTATTGCCGGGGTTATCTTTTCGATTGTTATTGCGGGGATTGTTCGAAAAGCTCCGGCGGGTAATGAGAAAATGGCGGAGATTGCCACAGCCATAAAAACGGGTGCCGTCGCTTATCTAAACCGTCAGCTCAAAAGCATGGGCATTGCCGGAATTATATTGTTCATTGTGATTGGGTTCGCCCTGAGCTGGAAAACCGCCATCGGCTTTTTAATCGGAGCGATTGCCTCTTTTGTGGCCGGATATGTTGGGATGCGCGTGTCGGTGTTGGCCAATGTGCGGACGGCTGAAGCAGCCAAGGGTGGTCTGGCCAAGGGTCTTGCCCTGGCGTTTAAGGGCGGTTCCGTGACCGGGATGATTGTTGCCGGTCTGGCGCTGACTGCGGTTGCCGGATGCTTTACGGTACTGTTGGCTATGGGCACCGCGCCGCGGGATGCGGTGATTGCATTGGTTGCCCTGGGCTTTGGTGGCAGTTTGATATCTATTTTTGCGCGGCTGGGCGGTGGTATTTTCACCAAGGGGGCTGATGTGGGTGCCGATCTGGTGGGGAAGGTCGAAGCCGGAATCCCGGAGGACGATCCGCGCAACCCGGCTGTGATCGCCGACAACGTCGGAGACAATGTGGGTGACTGCGCCGGCATGGCGGCAGATTTGTTTGAGACCTATGCGGTTACAGCCGTGGCCGCGATGCTTCTGGGAAATCTGCTTTATCCCCAGATTGCGATTGCCACGCAATTTCCGCTTGTGCTTGGCGCCATTTCGATTGTTGCTTCCATGATCGCCATTTTCTTTGTCAAGCTGGGAAAAAATGAATATATCATGGGGGCGCTCTATAAGGGCATGTTCGGTTCTGCCATATTGGCGGCGATCGCTTTCTTGGTGGCCTGTTCGACTATGTTTGGCAATGTGGAGGCGCTTTCCGGTATGCGGATCTATTTAGCGGCCCTCGTCGGTCTGGTGCTTACGGTTGTTATCGTTATCATTACCGAATATTACACCGGTATCCGCAAACCGGTGAAATTGGTGGCTGAAGCCTCCACCACCGGGCATGGCACCAATATCATCGCCGGATTGGCGGTCAGCATGGAGGCCACGGCCCTGCCGGTGGTGGCCATCTGCCTTGCCATCGGAACGGCGTATCTTGCCGCCGGGCTTTATGGAATTGCCATGGCGGCTATGTCCATGCTTTCCATGACCGGCATGGTGATTGCCATCGACGCCTATGGCCCGATTACCGACAATGCCGGTGGAATTGCCGAAATGGCGGAAATGGATGAGAGTGTGCGGGCGGTTACCGATCCGCTGGATGCTGTGGGCAATACCACCAAAGCCGTGACCAAGGGCTATGCCATCGGTTCCGCCGGATTGGCGGCGTTGGTTTTATTTTCCGCCTACACTCAGGAATTTGCCCTGCATGGCGGCTCAGGTGAATTGAAGTTTGACCTGAGCGATGTCCGGGTGATTATCGGCCTTTTCCTGGGTGGTTTGCTGCCGTTTTTGTTTGCTTCGATTGCCATGCGAGCGGTCGGTAAAGCCGGCGGTTCGGTGGTGGACGAAGTGCGGCGCCAATTCCGTGAAATTCCCGGAATTATGGAAGGAACCGCAAAACCTGATTACGCGCGCTGTGTGGATATCGTCACCAAGTTTGCCCTGAAAGAAATGATTGTTCCGGCATTGCTGCCGGTGGTGGTACCGGTTCTGGTGGGTCTCATTTTAGGAAAAATAGCCCTGGGTGGACTGCTGATCGGCAGTATCATCACCGGGCTCTTCCTGGCGATCTCCATGACTACCGGTGGGGCGGCGTGGGACAATGCTAAAAAGTACATTGAAGACGGTCATTTGGGCGGTAAAGGCAGTGACGCGCATAAGGCGGCGGTGACCGGTGATACGGTCGGCGATCCTTACAAGGATACTGCCGGACCCGCAATTAATCCCATGATTAAGATTCTCAATGTGGTGGCGTTGCTGCTGGTGCCGTTCTTGCTGTAAGCTCAATGTCGCAATCGTTGGATTTAACACAAAGGATTGGCGCATAATGGCGCCAATCCTTTTTTGTTTGATTGTTGGTGCCAGGTATGTTATGAATTTCTTAAAAGAAGGCGCTATTTGCCAGGTTCAAAAATAAATCTAAAACTGGTGGGAAAATGACAGAGAAAAAAGTCAAAGAAGATTCGAAATCCGCGAAATCAAAAATGCAAACATTTGAAGTTGGGGATCTTGCCGTTTACCCTGCTCACGGCGTCGGCCAGATTCAATCCATTGAAAGCCGAATTGTCAACGGGGAAGAGCATAAGTTTTATATTATGAAGGTTATTGAAAACGGCATGGTCATCATGATTCCCACCAATAATGTCGAATCTGTGGGATTACGGGAAGTCATCGATAAAAAGGAGATTCCCAAGGTTTATGAAGTGATGACGACCCGCAAAGACATGATGCCCGACAATCAGACTTGGAATCGTCGCTACCGCGAATATATGGATAAAATCAAAACCGGTTCCCTTTATGATGTCGCCGAGGTTTTCAGAGACCTGTTTTTGCTGAAATTGACCAAAGATCTTTCCTTTGGTGAGCGAAAACTTTATGACACCGCCCAGGTCCTGCTGGTAAGAGAGCTTTCTACAGCCAAAAATTCAGATGAAGAAACCGTCATATCCGAAATTGAATCGCTATTTGTTTCGGATAGCGCCGAAAACTAGAAGCTATCTCAAAAATAGGATTTTGGTTCAAGATCGCGGCGGGGCTGAGTCTCAAAACGGAGGCATACTTAGTATGTCGAGGATTTGAGACGCGGCACCAACAAAGATATTGGGCCAAAAGACATTTTTGAGATAGCTTTTAATTTCACGCCACAGCTTCATGTCACGGAATGATGCGTTTAGCATTTTTGTTGCGAAGTCCGATCAAGGCCAACGGCTGGATGTCCTGGTTGCCTCCCATCTTTCCGACTGTTCCCGATCATTTGCGGCCAATCTGATCTCAAATGCGAAAATCCGGGTTGATGGCCAACCGAAAAAGCCTGGATATCGCGTAAAAACCGGAGACAATATTGAGGGTCAGATCCCCGCCCCCGAACCGATTGGCTTCAAACCGGAGCCCATCGAAATCGATCATCTGTACGAAGACAAATACCTCATCGTGATTAACAAACCCCCCGGGCTTGTTGTGCATCCTGCCCCGGGACATTATTCAGGCACCCTGGTCAACGCCTTGCTTTATCATTGTCCGGATTTGAAAGGAATCGGTGGTGCACTCAGACCGGGAATCGTGCACCGATTGGACAAAGATACATCCGGTGCACTGGTTGTAGCCAAATCTGCGCATGCCCATGAACATCTGGCCCGACAGTTTAAGGCACGAACCGTTCAAAAAAACTATCTGGCCCTTGTCTTTGGTGAATTTGGCACGACTGAAGGCACTATCCGCCTTTCCATCGGCCGCCATCCCACGGACCGCAAACGGATGTCCACCAGGAGCCGCAAACGCCGTGAGGCCGAGACTCAATGGAAAATTTGTGAGCAATTTAAGGGGATTACATTACTTGAGCTTCACTTGAAAACCGGACGCACGCATCAAATCCGGGTACACTGCACGGCCATGGACCATCCGATTGTCGGTGATCCGGTTTATCGTCCCCGTAAGTTACTGAAAAATATAACAAAAACTTATTCAACCATTCCCGTATCCATAGTCGACGCGGTGAAGGCCGTGAAAAGGCAGATGCTGCATGCTTGGCGGCTGGGATTTATCCATCCGGTTTCAGGCGAGTTCATGACATTTGATGCGCCGTTGCCGGAGGATATGGTGGCCTTATTGGAGAGGCTCAGGGAAAATAACTTAAAGTGAGGGTAGGGTGGCGGCAGTTGCATAATCGATAGATTATGGTTTCAGGTGTCGGGTGTCAGGTGTCAGGGTAAACACGCATAGCGTTTAGAGCAAAGCGCATAGCGTTTAAATCACTAAGGCCAATTCCGGCATTAATTTTTAACCCTGTGCCCTATGCACCATGCCCTATGCCAGATGTCTTTTGACTGCTGACACCTGACACCTGAAACCTTTCCTTTAGGCTTTTATGATAAGATACGTAAGATATCCGAAATAACAGAATAAAAGAACAAATCCGTCTTTGCGGTTAACGGTCAAATTTTTTCGCATCATCAGCCAGGGTAAAAAACTGGTAAACAGCATCACCAGATAGTCAATCCATAATCCACTTTCAAAAAATCCGCCCGGAATGGGAATCGGTCTTACCAGGGATGCCGCACCCAGTACGCTCATAATATTGAAAACATTGCTTCCCACCAGATTGCCGATGCTGATATCCATTTCCCCCCGCATTGCAGCAACTACCGAGGTCGCAAGCTCCGGCAGGGAAGTTCCGAAGGCCACGATGGTCAAGCCAATGAATTTTTCGCTGACCCCCAGGATCTTCATGATAAGAACTGCGTTTTCCACTACGATTTGGGCACCACCCACCACACCGGCAATGCCCAATAAGATAAAGATGATCTGTTTGGGTCGCGAAGATATATATCCGATTTCTTCAAGTTCGGATTCAATCTCGGCGGCTTCTTTGGTCTCTTTTTTTGCCAGATAATAATTAACAAAGGTATAAAGGATAATCCCGATAAAAAGGGTGGCACCCTCGATGCGACCGAGCATTGAGTTCCAGGTCAATGCCAGAAGATATAAAGAAATGCCGAGCATGATGGGTATGTCGCGTCGGATGACGGACGGGTCGCTTTTGATGGGATTAAACACCGCGGCCAGTCCAAGCACTAGGGCGATATTGCAAATGTTGCTGCCGACAACGTTTCCCACCGCGATCATGCTTTTACCTTTAATGGAGGATATCAGACTGACGACGAGCTCGGGCGCCGAGGTTCCAAATGCCACGACAGTTAGACCGATAACAATGGGTGTTACACCCAGGCTTCGAGCAAGACTGGAAGAACCCTTCACCAGCCATTCTGCACCGAAATATAGCAGAACAAATCCCACCAGACACAAAAACAGATACAGAACCATAATTTGAATCTCCTTTCACAGCCCAACGAGAACTCGCAGACAAGAGCACCCCAAATTCGTTTGCGCGTCATCGGCTATTCCAGCAATTGAATTTTATGAAATCTCAAACCTCGCGGTCGGTGTGAACACCTAATGAAGTATCGCGCCTGTAAAATAAAAAAAGCCGGTTATCAGGTCGATCCCCGATTTTTGTGCAGGGATAATAGATAAGACATTGCTGCGTGTCAAGCATATATCGAATAGGAAGGTTTTTGTGAAATTATGGTAAAGGTTGACTTCGTACAAAATTTTCTTGTGTTCGTATCTTTAATTATATACAATATATTGTGTTTATTGTTTGAATGGTGTCTATTTTACTATCTTTGTTGATAACTATCCGTAATATTTAATATTTAATTTTTATTCGAAACAGGCAAACCAGAAATGCCAGAGGGGCATATTGTTGAAAATCCATATAAGTTTACTATGAAAACAGGATTTTTCTTGCTTTTTTCAAAAGCTGGTTATATTTAATTCTGACCCCGATGGGAGGAGACGGGTTTAAGATGCATATGCGTACAAATTATTAGGCGAAAGGAGGTGAACTGGTTAATATTCTCAACCCGCGCAGGAGGAGTGCAATTAAGTGGAGGAATGCAGTTTAATAGTCTCCTGCTCAGATGGAAATATTTTTTTATTTATTAAAATCTAGCGAAAGGAGGCATTTTCTTATGGCTAATGGAAATGCGAGAACACCTGTTTTGCAGAACGAGGACTGGTGGGCGTCTTTCATCGGCTGGTTTATCCTGCTTATCGCAATTTACGGAGTTGCCGCTGGTAGCAGCCTTCTTCCGGCAACACCCAAAATTGGTAAATGGGCCTCCAGTCTGGCAGATGCGTTTCCCAAGGGATTTTGGTCGACCATTGGAACCGGCCTCGTGATGTGGATTTTCATTACCGTTTTGACGGTTATCGCAGGCTTCTTTTTAAAATTTGATACCAAACGTTACATTCCCGGATTTTTATTGATTTACGTTATTGCATTTATTTCTATGGTCATCTCCAAACAGGCTTTCATCAATAAATGGGGCATTTCCTACGTGCTGTTTGCCCTGGTGTTTGGCTTGATCATTAGCAATATTTTTAAAGTACCCAAAATGCTCAAGGCAGCCGGCCAGACGGAGTTTTTTATAAAGATCGGTCTGGTCTGTATGGGTGCGACCATCATGTTCTCTGTGGTGTTGAAAGCTGGGGCCATCGGGGTCCTCCAGGCCGTTCTGGTGGCCACCACCGTTTGGTTCGGGACCTATTATATTTGCCGGGCATTTAAAGTATCCGAGCGTTTCAGCAGCATTATCGCCACAGCCAACGCTATCTGCGGTGTGTCCGCCAGTATTGCCGCCGGTGGCGCCGTGCAGGGCGATCCCAAGGAAGTCAGCTATATGGTGGCCTGGGTATTGGTGTGTGCGGTGGTGCTGATCCTGGTGATGCCACCGATTGCCGTGTGGATGAACCTTCCAACGCAGTGGGCCGGCGCCTGGGTCGGCGGTGTTATCGACAATACCGGCGCGGTGATTGCTGCCGGCGAGGTCATCCGCGATCAGGCCGGAAATCCCAGCAAGGCATCCGTGAATGCTGCGGCCATGGTTAAGATGGCCCAGAACGTGATGATCGGTCTGGTGGCATTTTTAATGGCTATCTGGGCGACCATGTCGCTCGAGAAAAAAGAAGGCGGGGAACGACCTTCCTTAATGGAAGTCTGGTACCGCTTTCCCAAATTCGTTGTCGGCTTTATGGTCGCCTCGCTGGTGGTGTCGTTTTTTGTCGAGCCGATTTGGGGTAATAAAGCCGCCAAGGCCGCCGGCAATGCCTGTAAGAGCTATCGCAGCTGGTTTTTTGCTCTGTGCTTTGTGGCGATTGGTCTGGAAACCGATTTTAAAGAACTGGTTTCGGTGGGTGGTGGCAGGCCGGCAATTGCCTACTGGATATCCCAGACGGCAAACGCCATCTGGACCTTGTTTATTACCTGGATACTGTGGTCCGGTGCATTCTTTACACCGGTCATATTACCCGATTAATCATCATCCATCGGGAAAGCGTTCCTTGCGGAACGCTTTCCCGATATTATCCCATCGCTTCCTAGGTACCTTTGTTGGAACGGTCATGTCAGATCGTCGTCCTCCTTCCACTTTAGCGCTAAAGCTTCACTTCGTGCCCTGTATTCCATCATTTCAACATTGTCCGTTGGCAGATGAATGAAGCGAATTAGATTAGATAAAATCTCAGATATGTGCTTGAGCCTTATCCTGCCACGGCGCATTAAACTGAAAGCTTGAGACGCCAGCGTTGACATCTAAAGAGGATCGGTGCTATGCGTTATGTTAAAATAAGGAATCTCGATCATGGAAAAATATAATATGATATTGGCTGCCGAGGAGCAATTCGCCAGGGAAGTTACCCTGGGCGTCATTGTCACCCGACCGCTGACGGCCTGGTATTATATCATTCCCGGCATGTTTATTATCGACTTTTTGCGTCGCGGAAGCGCGATCCGGCGATACACCAAGCATTTTATCTATCCCCGCAGACTTGCTCTGGAAGCCGCCCGGGCCATTTCAGAGAAAGAGGATAAGTCCGTGATTACATCGCATTTTGAAGAAGACGTCAGTCTGTGGTTAAATCAACTGAAGCTTTTTTCTCCGGAATTGGTCCAGACGCATTTGAAATTAATCGATGTACTGGTGGAACACTATTCAAAATTGTTGGATGCCGAAGGCGATACCCATTATCTGTTAATTAAACATGCCTATCAAAATCGTGAAAA
>JASFPE010000214.1:0-9011 GCA_050116155.1 Desulfobacterales bacterium | reverse complement strand
AAATCTCTTCTAATATAAATATAAATAACGTCTAAAAAAAGAAAGGAGGAATCAAGTTTGGGCAAGGGTGATAAAAAAACTAAAAGGGGGAAAATATTTAAAGGATCATACGGGGTACGGCGGCCCAGAAAGAAAAAAAAGAAAGATAAGGAGGGTTCAAAATAAATAAAAATCCTGGAACTTCGATATACGAGATTGGTAATGAGAACCTGTTTGGTTATTCACCGAAGGCGGATCTGGGTTAGGATCTTACCGGGATGTCCTTGCGGTATGCCCATGGGATTGAGGGATTTCGGGTAAGCCCTAAGGATTCATCAGGTAGTTTTTCATGCGCTCCGATAATTAGCCATCCGCCAGGGCTCAAACTGTCGATGATTTTGCTAAACGGTGCTTTTATTAAATTGCTCTGGTAATAAGTTAAAAGATTATTTCTTAAGAAAATGATGTGAAAACCGGAACCCGGCGGGTCGGAAAACATATTTTGTATTTGCCAGGTTATGTTATTTTTAAGTATAGGTTTTACATCATATCGATTCCCTCCCTTTTTCATTTCAAAATAAACAGCCCGTATTGGATCCGTCACTTCCTTCAGACTGCTTTTCGTATAAATCCCGGTTTTGGCTTTTTCAATATATTCGGGATGCATATCGGTGGCGATCATTTCGAGTTTAGGAAGACGTTGAAAGCTGGCGTTCAGACGGTCCCAAACGATCATGAAGCTGTAAACCTCCTCGCCACGGGCACAGCCGGCAGACCACACCTTAAGTTTTTCGTTTTGCGCTTCAATCAAGCAGGGTAAAATCTCATTTTCCAAATCGCGCCATAGTTTACGGTCTCGAAAAATGCGACTGATCGACACGGCCATTCGTCTTTCACATTCTTCCCTTTCCTTTGGATTTGTCTCAAGCAACTTCAAATATTCATTCATACCGGTGCACCGCACCTGCTGCATGTGGCGGGATATTCGTTTTTTCACACCTTTGCGAACCTTACGGTACCCGGCCCAGGAATACTGGAAATAATCGAGAAGCTGTCTGAATTGATCGTCGTGCATTTGGTTGTTACTTGATATTTGTTATTCGTTAATTGATTCCATAATGTAATATTTATCAAAAATGAAATTTAGTGACGATAACCGTTCCTAACAGAATGAATTAAGACTTGCATAGAAATGAATACCTCGTTTATATCCTAATTGAACAGATAATTCTATCGTGATCCGAATAAAGACGCTATTGATATTGCAAATTAACGATTTCGATAGTTTGTTTATGGCGTATAACGGGCCAGTTTTTGACTATCACAAATGTGCATTGTCACTCCGGCAAGGCTTGTCCTCGAGAAGACAGGAAGCAGGAGTACAGTCATACCTTTACTGGATTCCCGCTTTCGCGGGAATGACAATAAGAAATACCTATGCATCGTTAAGGAGTGGTTTATAGTCCTGAAATGGTAACGCTATGAATGCAGTTGGTGTTGATGCATGCAGGAAGGGGTGGTTTGCGGTCTGTCTTGAGTCCGATGAACGCTGGGCCATCGAAATTTTCGAATCCATTGAAAATCTTTGGAATCGGTTTCAAAAAGATTCTTTGATTCTGATAGACATACCCATTGGACTGCCCGATAGTGGAAAGCGGAGATGTGATGTTAATGCCCGCAAAATCTTAAAGCAACGGGCTTCCAGTGTGTTTCCGGTTCCTTGTCGGCAGGCTGTTCATGCAAATACCTACGTTAACGCATGCCGATTAAATAAAAAATTATTGGATGTCAAGCTTTCTATTCAAACATGGAATATCTCAGGGAAAATCCGTGAAGTAGATAATTTACTGCTCAGCAATACCAATGGAAGGCGATCTGTGCGAGAGTCACATCCAGAGATATGTTTCTGGGCCCTGGCCGATGGTCGACCCATGAGGTATTATAAAAAAACTGCTCACGGGTTTTCAGAACGCATTAAAATACTCAAGCAGGCATATCCATCCTCACCGGAGATCGTAACGACTGCCTTGACTGCATATCGACGCAAGGACCTAGCCAGGGACGATATTTTGGACGCAACTGTGTTGGCCATCACTGCCAGAGCTGCTTCGGAAGGTATCGTTACGATTCCAAAACAACCGCAAAAAGATCCAACAGGGCTTTCGATGGAAATTGTTTATGCTAGGACAGGCCGATTATAATATTTATCTGTAAATCAAATAAAACCCGGGGAAACAAATGAAAACCATCAGTATCTTTAACGATGTACTCGGTCCTATCATGCATGGGCCCTCCAGTTCACATACCGCCGGCCCATACCACATTGGATTGTTGGCACGCTCTCTATTAAATGACAATCCTGCGGCAGCAACATTTACCTTTGACCCGGACGGATCATTTGTACAGGTGTATCGCCAGCAAGGAAGTGACAACGCGTTTGCCGCAGGCCTGTTAAAGATCCCGATGGCATCAGACCCGTTTTTGCAGGCACTCCAGCTGGCAAAGGAAAAAGGGATTGTCCTTGATTTTACGACCAATCCTCTTGACCATGCCGATCATCCAAATACGGTTGACATTCGAATTACGGGAAAGCAAGGCAATACCCTGGAATTAACCGCAAAATCCATCGGGGGCGGGGCTCTGATTCTGAATAAATTAAATCAATGGCCGGTAAAATTAGACGGCAATGCCCATGACCTAATCGTCATTTCGTCTTCTGAGGCTGAATCGGAGGTCACCGCACTTTTCAACCAGGACGGCAAAGCCATTGGATCGGTTGACCGTTATCAAGACAATGATTTGGTGCGGCTTCAGATTTCCCGAAAATCGGCTTTAGACTCAGATTGTCTTTCCGGGATTCAGTCCATCAAAGGTGTCCAACATGTGTGGACGACGGTTCCGATATTTTTTGTCAAAAACGGGATGCCGCTGTTTACCAACGCATCCGAAATGCTTTCCCTGGCAGCCAGGCACAACTGTTCATTGGGTGAAATTGGGCGCGTTTACGAGTCACGCCTGCTCGATATTTCAGAAAATGACGTCATGGCGGAGATACTGAAGCGTCAAGAGGTCATGCAATCATCGATCATTCAGGGACTTCAAGCAAACCCGCCTCAAATGTCGTTGCTGACACCCTGTGCGGGCAACATTATTCAGGCCGAAAGCACCGGAAAACTCGCCATCGGAGGGCTTCATACCCGCGCGGCAGCCCGCGCCATGGCGGTGATGCATACAAATGGCGGCAAAGGCTTGATATGTGCAGCTCCTACCGGTGGTTCAGCCGGGGTACTCCCGGGTGTATTGATGACGCTTGCCGAAAAGTTGGAACTCAATAAGCAGCAGATCGCTAGAGCACTAATGGCTGGATCAACCATCGGTTTGATCACTGCAATTCGCGCAACCTTTGCCGCAGAGGTTGCCGGGTGTCAGGTAGAAATTGGAGTGGCGGGAGCCATGGCTGCGGCCGCTGTCGTAGAAGCTGCCGGGGGCAGTGCTACCCAGGCCGTGGATGCGGCAGCCATCGCTTTACAGAACACAATGGGCTCCATTTGTGATCCGGTTCAGGGACAAGTTGAAATTCCTTGCCATACACGCAATGCCGTAGCTGCATCTTCTGCATTTGTTTGCGCAGACCTCATACTCGGCGGTTACCGCAATCCCATTCCCCTGGATGAAACCATCGATGCCATGTATGCCGTCGGCAAAATGCTCCCGCGTGAGTTAAAATGTACGGCTCTGGGCGGGCTTTCGCAAACACCATCGGCTTTGAAAATGCAACTGTTATGAATTCAATTAAACCTCAAACGGAGATGGAAAATGGATGAAAAGGTCAGACAAGCTATCGCAGATTCTGTCAAAAGAGAGGCATTTGCACAGGCATTAAACATGAAGCTGGTCGAATTGGAAGACGGACATTCGGTGGTAGAGATGGTTTATGATCCTAAGACAATGGACAATATGAACGATCGGGCCCATGGCGGGGCGTTGTTCGGACTAATTGATGAAGCCTTTGAAACAGCTTCGCAAACCGAAGGCACTATCACTGTGGCGCTGAATGTCAACATCACCTATGTGACCAGTCCCCAGCCCGACTCGACACTGCGAGCCGAAGCAATACAGGTCAGCCAGACCAAAAAGACAGCCAACTTCGATATCAAGATTACGGATCTGGACGGCAATTTGATCGCCGTGTGCCAGGCACTTGCCTACCGAACAGGCAAGCCCATTCTCTTCCTCTGATAGACGAACGAAAATTCTCACAGGGAAAACTTTGAAATCCTGTCCTGAGTATTCGGTATCCATCCTTTCAGAAGCTTCATCTAATTTTCCTCAAGAATTACAACGAATATGCCGATAAAGCTTACAGATATCTTTCCATTTGGATAAAAAACCCGCAACAGGAAAATAAAAATGATTGTCATCTGTTTTACGGAATATCCCGTACAACGTAGCATGGAAGTTACGATGCGATACTTGGAATTACCTCGCCTACCCGAGTATGTTACCGGAAAAGGCAACTATGTCTATTCCACTAACGGAAAAGGGTATCACAGCATTTCCATTTTTGAGATCGATGATAAGAAGGTCAAAAAAGCATTTGATGCCATCACCAAGGCCTGCCTTACCTTTATCGACATTCCAGGCTACCAATACGAAATCCGGATATGCCATACAGCCAAAGAAGGTATCAAATTGCTGGCCTAGCACAAAGCCAACACGGAAACTAAAAGGCGCTCAGAAGGCACACTATATTTAATTAAGCAACTTCAGACTGAATTTGGAATTGAATTGTAGAATTGATCAGGTTTGAACGGAATCCAGGTTCAATGGCAGCGTCAAGCGGAAGTTGGCCCCCTTGCCTAACTCACTGTGTATTTTAATGTCACCCCCAAGGGTTCGGGCCAAAATGAGGGCACCGGCCAGACCCAGGCCGTGTCCTTTGCGCGGCACGATGGAGCATTCCTTTACCTGGGCATAACGTTTGAAGATTAAATCATGATGCTCGGGATCAATACCCGGACCATCGTCGCTCACATCGG
This sequence comes from Desulfobacterales bacterium, assembly GCA_050116155.1. Taxonomy (GTDB): domain Bacteria; phylum Desulfobacterota; class Desulfobacteria; order Desulfobacterales; family JAHEIW01. The sequence continues at coordinate 3,993 of JASFPE010000214.1, read as the reverse complement.
CAACCAGCTGCTCCTTGTCAAGACCAACTTTTATTTCGATGCGCTTTTTGCGATGATGCAGCGCATTTTTAATGAGATTCCCGATAATCTGTCGGAATTTGACCTCATCTTGAACCATCTCGACACTCGCCGCCTGTAGATCGACTTCGAACAGAACACCGGATTTTGCTAAAAATTCCAAGGCATCACTTTCGCTGTCATAATTTCTGAATTCTTCAAAAATGCTTCCGGCGACGGTTTCAAGCGAATCTATTAGCGCCTGGTAGGCCGATCGTGCAGGCTGAAAGCGGCAGCTGATAAAGCAACCGGCTTCGGATCGCCCGATTTCCAGCAGGTTGTTGAGCATCTGACGGGCTTTTTTCGAATTTCTCAATGTCCGCTTGAGTATCTTTTCCTGACGGGGAGCCAGCGAGCCGTATTTGTCCTGTCTCTCCAGCAACGTTCGCAGGCCGGTCTCAATGATGGCCAACGGATCCTTCAGTTCATGAATCAAAAATTCTATTTCAACATCACGGAAAAAATTATCCGGTGTCTCAATGGCCTGCTGTAGTTCTTCCTGGGATTGGGTTTCTTTGTTCATTTTCAATTCGCTTCACTGGTTTTATTTTGTTCAAGATATGATAGTTTCGCAAAAAGTCGAAAACTGGACGGCTACGGTCGTTCCTCCGGACTGCTCACAGTCTTCCATGGTCTGGGTAGATTCGCAATCTTCTATGTGGCCGGAGCATGGATCCCCGCTTTGTTCGACGAATCGGCATTGTTTGGAACTCATCTTAAGTTTAAAATCATACTTTTCAGAAAAAATCTTCATCCTCAGCAAATCAAAGCCTCGGCCACCGGCCTTAAAGTCATAAGGCTGGCGGGTTGAATACTGCATGGTTTCGTAAGTCGTAAAAAAATTTTCAAATAGCAGACGCTGATTTTCTGCGCTAATGCCCACTCCCGTGTCTTTGACTTCAAATTCAGGGCCGAGCTCTCCCTGCCGGACAGTAACCAGGATAGTGCCATTATCCGGTGTGTTTTCAACGGCATTGCGAACCAGGCCTTCCACGATCTTGTCCAATACATCTCGAGGCAACCAAATTGTGGGCCCATAGTCAATGCGAGAATCAACCCGGCATTTTCGATGCGCAAATTTAGGTCGCAGTGCATCTATTTTTTGCGCCACGAATTGTCCCAGTTGAATCTCCTCTGAGGATGCTTTTTTTGGGCCAAAGATTTTATCTATTTTTTCACGAATCCGTAAAATGATATCCTTCTCGCCGAATTCCTCGGATATCAGCACTTCCAATTCATCCACACATGCATCCAGCAAACCCGATAACAGATGATAGATCGTGTAATCCTTTTCCCTGAGAATATCCTCAATCTCATACTGCATCTGGAGAATTCGATCAAGGTTTCGTTGTGCCCTTTCCAGAATCATTTGCTGGTTGTCGTCTTTGCGGTCTGCAAGTCGTTTATTCAAAATAGCCAATGAAGCGGTCAGAATGGATACCGGTGTTTTTAATTCATGAGACAAATGATGAATGACGCTGTCTTTGGCCCGATTGAGACTCTGGACATCTTCATATGATCGCTGCAACTCCTCATAAATACTTGCATTTTCGATTGGAAGCGCAACCAGATTGGCAATGGTACTTAGCAGTTCAACATCGCCCTGATCAAATTTCCCTTCTTTTTTGTTCACTGCACACAGGACCCCGATCATGCGACCCTGAGTCTCCACCGGAACATCGAGCATGCTGCGCGTATGATAGCGAGTCTGCTGATCGATCGATTTTAAAAAATGTGGATTTTTATAAACGTCTTCGACAATTTGTGGTTTTCCGGTTCGGTACACCTGACCGGCTATGCCCGTATCTACGGAGTATCTGATCTCTTTGAATTTTCGGCCGGTTTCACTGTCATCAAATGCGGCCTCGCGGAAAAAAAACTCCTTGTTATCCTCGTCCAACAGAATCACCATGGCACCTTCAACGCCTAAAAGGTCCTGCACCTCTTTGGTGATGATCTCCAGGCGTTCATCCAAACCGCGATGCCGATGCAATGCCTGGGCGATGCGAAAAAGGGCCTGATTGATTCTGGCGTTGCGTTTCTCGGAGGTGATATCCCTCAGGGTGATGACCTGACCGGCCGGTTGATTGTCTTGATCATAAAAGATGGCACCATCGATAATAATATCCAGCAACCTGCCGTCTTTGGTCAGACGCTTGGTTTCAAACCCGTGAATGGCTTTCTCCTGAAATAGTTTTTCAATGCCCAGGCGGGTTTGCTCTTTGTGGGTGTCCGGCACAAAGGGCACAATTTTGCCTTCCAATTCCTGCAATGTCCATCCAAACACATCTTCGAAGGCCGGATTCAGATACGAAACCGTACTATCCAGATTGAATGCGAAAACCGGATCGGGAAGAAACTCGAGAAGCGCCCGAAATCGTTTTTCGGCCCGACGACTGGCCTGGGACAAATCCAGAGCGCATTGCTCGGACTCTTTTAAGGCCTGTTGGGCTAAATATTTATCGGTGACGTCCCGGGTAATACCTCGAAACCCGATCTTGTCTCCGTTTTCATCGAAAATTAAATTCGCGGAACTTTCCAGATGGCGCACCTCGCCGTCTTTACGGGTTATCTCCCAATGTATATCGGTGACCCCTTTTCCGGAGCGATAAATGCCATTGAAGGCGTCAAAGGCGATTTTGGAATTACTCTCATCCATGAAATCGCGGAAATTACGATCCTGGATCTCGGTGCACGGATATCCGAATATGCGACAGAGGGCGTCGTTGAAAAACATGAAATTACCCTGAAGATCGACTTCGTAAAACCCATCGGCAACATCTTCGATGAACACGCGGTAGCGGTCTTTCTGAATTCTTTCCTCTTCAGGAAGTAGATTCGTCTCGCCGGATTGTCTAATCGACGCTGATTTGGCGGGTTGGGTTGATATCTTTTTGCGCTTTCTGAAAGGCATGTGTCGTCTTGACCTTTATCCAATCCTCATGATGAAGAAAGAAATATTTTACGGAACCGGGTTTGGGTTCAACGACCTCCCGCATATCGGGTGGCGTGAATTTTCGGCCCTAAGCCGAATAGGCAAAAGCACGTCAGTGCTTTAATCGTTGAGGTTGTAATCCTGCCGCGGCGGGATTTGGATACAACCAATTAGCTCTCGTTTTCAAGAATTCCAAAGGTTTGGGCGTCTATCATATTGATCCCATTTTGCTTTAGAACCTCTATCGCTTTATCGTTATCCGAAAACCGAAAAATCATTATCGCTTTACCGGAGGCAAAAGTGATGTACGCATACATGAACACAACCGATATTTTTGCCTCTACGAGCGGTTGCAGGATCCTTGCCAGACTGCCGGGTTTATCTTCAATTTCAGCGGCAACGACTTCGTTTACAAAGGCCGGGATCTGCATTTCCATCAGAATACGCCTGGCCCTGGAAACATTTGAAACCAGTAGCCGCAATTGTCCAAAGGCACCAGTGTCCACCAGATTCAACGCCCGAAGATTAATTCCCGCATTTCCTAAAGCATTGGTGACCTCAAACAGCCGCCCGGGGGCATTTTCGATAGATATAACAATTTGCTTTAATTTCATGTGAGCCTCCAGAATTGAATTAGAATATAAGTAGGGTGATTTCCGTGTCAAGCTGCGCCTTAGTTGGAACCTTTATGGTTCTCTTAATCAGTGCGTACAAATCAATCCTGCCCAAAAAATAAAGGAAATTATTGTGAAGTGTCAAGCAAGAAAGCATCTCAGTGCTTCGATTTGTTATTCGATCGCAATACAATGGATTCAGGAAAAAAAAGACTCAGCCCTGCCATTGGCAGGGCTGAGCTTCAGTTCCTAAATTTTTAATTCTATGTTTTTATATCAATTTAATATTAAGAGTTAATAATTACCTGATAGTTAACAGTTAAAAGTGACTAAAGTGAACTAAAGTGCCTAAAGTTGTGGTCTGCCTCCGGCGGATCAATTTTATAA
>JASFPE010000213.1:0-9029 GCA_050116155.1 Desulfobacterales bacterium | reverse complement strand
TATCAGGGGCGCCACCACCGTCACCACTTGGCCGTTAATATGATAGAGGGGCAGCGAACAGAGCGCTCTGTCCTCGGCAGTTAAGCCGTGGGCTGCAATCGTGTATTGTCCGCCGGTCACCATATTTTTGTGAGAAAGAAGCACTCCCTTTGGATCACCGGTGGTGCCGGATGTATAAATCAAAAGGGCATCGTCTTCTTCATTGATTTGTGGAAGGTGAGACTCAAGAAAGTCTTCATCTGCGGGGAAAATGGTTTCAGCGTCATTGTCAATTTGAATCAGTGGGATTATCCGTTTTATATTTTGAATTGCTTTCTGCAATCTGTCTTTCTGGTCTGCGGTGAAAAAAACCAATTTCGTATCCGAGTGATCGATCACATATTCGAGCTGAGCAGGCTGAACCCTTAAATTAAGGGGTGCAATCACAAAACCGGCATACATGGCGCCGAGGAAAATCTTGGTGGTTTGGAAGCCGTTTCCGAGCATGAAAGAAACTTTGTCGCCTTTTTGTAAACCCAGTTTTGTTAAGTGCTTTCCCAGTTTCACCGAATCTTCTTGCAACTGACCATACGTCAGATATAGCCCGGGTTCAGGGGCGATCATAAAAATTTTGTCCGGCTCCCGTAACGCGATTTTATCAATGTGATATCTGATGGTTCGCATGTCTTATATGTAGCATTTTTTATCATTTCTTTCTTGACATTTTTTCGGTTGAACCGCATTTTTAGTTTATCATTGCAAAGACGTTCAAAGGTTCAGGGTTACCTTCTTCGCCCTCCGGGCTTCGCAGGGCAGGCAGGGTTCAGGGTTACTTTATCCCCGAGCATCTGAGCCCCCTGAATGATTGCAATGTCAGCTGTATTTGCTGTTGTAAGGATATGATGGTTATATCGACCATTTTCTAACTATTGGCAAACTTTTTTAAGCGTAAGAAAGAGGGGTAACATGGACGAATGTAGACCGATTTTAAACACCGGCCTTCGAGGCTTTAAAGTCGCCAGCAGTCGTATCAGTGATGTGGACGGAGATATCGGGAAAATCATCTATAGAGGATATTTGATTCAGGATCTGGCAGATAAGACCTCGTTTGAGGAGGTGGTTTATTTACTATTATATGAGAAATTACCCGGCAAAGAAGAACTAATGGCTTTTGAGAAACAGCTTGCTGCCGAAAGACAGCTCCCATCGGAATTCATCGATGCGTTAAAAACCCGTCCCAAGGATGCCCTTCCCATGGACATCCTGCAAGCCGGTGTTTCCATGCTGGCCCATCACGATCCGGATGTCAAAGAGCTTTCCAATGAGGCTGCCGCGCGCATGGGATTAAGGTTGATAGCCAAATTTCCCACCATTATGGCTGCCTGGGATCGAATCCGTAACGGAAAAGAACCTGTCGATCCGAAACCGGAACTCAGCCACGCGGCTAATTTTCTGTATATGCTCAGCGGCGAGGTACCGGACGAAGAAGTGGCCCGATTCTTTGATGTATGTCTGGTTTTGCATGCCGAGCACACATTTAATGCTTCTACCTTTGCCGCCAGAGAAGTAGCATCTACCCGCGCCCATATGTATGCGGCCGTGGCCGCCGGTGTAGGGTCGTTATCCGGTGAACTGCATGGCGGTGCCAACGTGCGGGTGATGGAGATGTTATTGAAGATTGGGTCGGTAGACAAAGTAGAAGACTATGTCAATGCTCAGCTAGATGCCGGGAAAGTGATTTTCGGATTAGGACATGCCGTTTACAAAGTCGATGATCCGCGTGCTCACATTCTGGCACCCATGTCCCAAAAGATGGGGGAGTATAAGGGAGAGCCACAATGGTTTGAAATATCGAAAGAATTGGAGAAAAGAGGTAAAGCCATCTTTAAGGAGAGAAAAGGCATCGATATTTTCACCAATGTCGATTTTTTCAGTGCTTCGTTATATTACACCATGGGCATTCCGCTGGACTTTTTCACCCCCATTTTTGCCATTGCCCGGATATCCGGTTGGGTAGCCCACGTCATTGAAGAACAATATGCGGGTGCAGCTGCAAAACCCGTGCTTTATCGTCCGGAATCCGAATATGTGGGCGATTATTGCGGCCCGGATACGTGTGAATTTGTGCCCATTGATGATCGATAATCAAACTTCTCAAAATTTCTATCACGCTTCAGAAAGACCCTGCTTTTTTAGGCAGGGTTTTTATTTGGTTGAAACTATGTGGCTACGGGGTTATATCAAAGCCATATATAAAAGTGATATAGAGTGATCCCGCCATACAACCTGTGTTAAAATTGGCAAAGCTACGCGTATTGTTTTTTTGTCATTCCGGGCTTGACCCGGAATCCAGTGTTTTTTTAAAAGTTTTCTGATACTGGATGCCGGATCAAGTCCGGCATGACAGTCACAAATTAAACGCTTTATTAAATTATGATACATTTTCTGCAGCAGGATTGATGAATTCTATCAAGTAAATGCAGGAGTTGAGGAGCATACGATGACTTCAAAGCCAGATTTTTCGACCTTTCAGGAAGGCGCTCAAAGGTTTGAAAAGGCGATGCAAGGAATTCCGGATCGCGTTCCGGTATGTGCCCAGATGCACGAATTTGCCATGAAAGAAATCGGAGCCAAACCACTGGAGTTTTATACCACTCCTGAAATGCTGGTCAACGGTACCCTGGAGGTTCAGCAAAAATACGGCATTGACGTACCCGTTCTTGATTACGATGTGTACAATATTGAAGCCGAAGCCATCGGCCAGGAAATCATATTCAGTGACGACCATATACCGGATGTCGACCGCACCAAACCGTTAATTCGAGATAGAAACGATTTGAAAAAAATTCGCACTCCGAATTTTGACGCGCAGGGGCGATTTGGCCAGGTGATCGAAATGAACCGCCTGTTTCGTGAGGTTATTGGCGGTCAGACTGAATTTGCGCTCAGTTTTTGTGCGCCGTTTAGCCTGGCTGCCAATATCCGGGGGATCGAGCAACTCATCATGGATATGTATGCGGATCCAGACTTTGCCCGCGACCTTTTTGATCGGGTTGTCGAGGATTTATTGGCACCGTGGATATTACGCTTGAAAAAGGAATTTCCCAATGCCGCGGCCATATGCGGTAATGACGCCACCAGTTCCATACCGATCGTCAACCTGGATATATTGCGGGAATGGATCGTTCCTTATGTCTTGCGTCTCAGGGAAATATGCGGACCTGAAATTTATGTGCCCAACTGGGTAGGTGAACACAACCTCAAGGACCCTGAAGAGATGTTGGATCTCAAACGACAGGTGTGCCCGGGTTTTGTCGAAGGCCAGGATCCGGATGTCGAAAATCTGGGCCCTGAACTATATAAGGGCTATGCTGAAAAACATGAGCTGCCATTGATCCTTGGCCTTGGCGCTGGATTTCTGGCCCTGAGTTCGCCGCAACAAGTTGGCCAAAGGGTAAAACATTATGTCGAAGTCGGTGGCAAAAACGGTCGCTTTGGGTTGTACCTTTGCAACCTGGGTGCCACCACGTCGCCTGAAAACGTGAGCGCGGCCATTGAGGCGGTTCGCAATTTTGGTACTTACAGTTAGAAAAGGAATGGATTCTATTTTATTATTTTTTTTTGACAGGATTTACCAGTCTTCGTCCCGCTCAAGCGGAACTTCGCCATGGCAGGCAGGATTTTCAGAATATTTTTTCCAGGTTTTCCTGATGAAAACCTGGAAATCCCAATCGTCTTCGGCGATAAATAATACTATGCTTTAAGACTTCTTTTTAAGTAATACATCGAGAAGGGCCTCAACATACAAAGCTATAAAGTCCATCGCAAATCACCTCCTTTTTTAACATCTGATTTATTCTTAATCTGCAAAATTTTGGCATTGTATCATCCTATAAAAAGAAGGCCAAATATTTGATTTTTTCTGTAATTGTCAAGCCTAACGTCTATGGTATTTTGTCATAGGTATCATGAAATTATGCTATTTGAGGTCAGGATGCTTTTTTCAGTCGTTTGTAATAACCAATAGGGTTTCGCTGGCAATTATTAGATGAATCTGTTACAAATTGCCGCGGAGATGAAGTGAGATGAACATACCTTCTAAAAAAGATTGCTATCGCCTGATGTGCGAGATGGGAATGCTTGACAACATTGTGGCGCACTGCATGCAGGTTTGCCGGGTTGCCACGCTATTGACGAAAAATGTCCTTGTCCAGGGGGTTCAGCTAAATTTCGACCTGATCCAGGCTTCAGCGCTGCTTCACGATATTACCAAAACCAGAAGCATTAAAACCCAGGAAAATCACGCAGAGACCGGCGGTCAATTTTTGACCGAGCGCGGTTATCCGGAAGTCGGCAATATTGTGCGCCAGCATGTCACACTGGATGAATATCCAAACCCTTTGACGCTTGGCGAAGCCCAGATAATCAATTATTCCGATAAGCGTGTGCTGCATGAAGAGATAGTTCCCCTTGATAAACGCCTGGACTATATTTTGGCAAAATACGCAAAAATCCCGGAACACAGAGAACGAACGCGCTGGCTCTGGAAAAAAACAAGAGAAATGGAAGCTGAGATGTTCCGAAGTTTGTCGTTTGCTCCGGAAGATCTCGCGCAACTGATAAATGCCCAAGACCATTCTGTCGACCTGGCTGAATTTCAACAGCTACGCCAATCCGCTGGGGCAATAAAGACGGGAAGGATCAAAAAATCATGAAAATCAGTCATAAATTGATTTTTGGCTATTTGACCATCGCGGTTTTGATGAGTTCTTTGGGTTATGTATCAATAAAAATATATAATGACATCAGACATAAAGTCATACAGTTGAATGTGGATTCCGGCAAAGAATTTAAACTGTCTAATGAAACACTGTATGCCATCGAAAGATGTCAACGATCCGCCCATGAATTGTTTCGAAAAAAATATAAAATAATCTATAAGCCTTATGAAGAAAAGCCGGAGGAAACAGAGATTCTTCTGGCCGAAAGGAATTTAAAAGCCGACGTTCAACTGCTTGCCCATTTGTTATCTGAAACCAAAACGTTGTCTCGATCTTCAAGCAGCTTAGCCGAGGGCAATGGGGAAAAGGAAAAAGAAATTGAAGAAATTAAACAAATAGAGTCCCTGGAATGGCTTAATTTAAAGGAAAAACGCTATTTTTATCATTGGAAATATATATCGTATTTTCTCCACTTAGCGGAACAAAAGCCGGACCAGGCATATGCATTTTTTGAAAAAACACTGGAACCTTATTTTAGACGAAATATTGCCCCGATTATCGATAAATATAAAGAAGATGCCCATGCTGAAATGCAAACCCAGTATAGAGAAATTGTTGAAGAATATATTCCGCATGCCGGGATCATCATTATTGTCGTTACGGTATTTATATTGTTTACGGTAGTTTTTCTAGGCTTCTGGATTTCGCGGTCGGTATCCAAACCCATCTTGAAATTGACCAGCGCGGCCGTTGAGATCGGAAAAGGACAGTTGGACACCCAAATCGATATTAAATCAACCGATGAAATCGGTATACTCGCATCCGCCTTCAACCAGATGGCCTATGATCTGAGCAAAACCACCGTGGCCAAAGGCGAACTCGAACAGCGCGTTGAGGAGCGCACTGCCGAATTGCTGAATGCCAATGTACATCTCAAGCGGGAAATCGAAGAGCACCGGCGTACCGAAGAAGCCCTGCGAGAATCAAAAGAAAAGCTAAGGCTGCTCTCATCTCAATTGCTCCGGGCTCAGGAAAAAGAACGACGGCGCATCTCGCTGGAACTGCATGACGAACTGGGCCAATCCCTTTCTTTGCTAAAAGTTCAGCTGGGTGCCGTAAAAAGAAAGTTGCGCCCGGATCAGACGGAGCTGGGAGAAACCCTGCAGGAAACCCGTGAGCATTTAGACTATGTAATTGAAAATGTTCGCCGGCTTTCCCGGGATTTGAGCCCTTCAATTTTGGAAGATCTGGGGCTTTCGGCGGCCATTGAATGGCTCATCTCGGATTTTGCCAAGCATTATAATATTTCGACGTCTTATGACACCGAAAATATCGATGATTTTTTTTCAGATGAGCATCAAATAATTATTTACCGAATATTTCAGGAGATTTTGTCCAACATTCGGAAGCATGCTGAAGCCAACCAGGTATCTGTGGCCATCAAAAAGCAAAATGGGGCGGTTTCCTTTCGGGTGCAGGATAACGGCAAAGGCTTTGATTTAAGGGAAGTGTCCGGTAAAAACTCCACCGAAAAAGGCATGGGGCTGACAGCCATGTATGAGCGGGCATTGATCGTGGGATCATCCCTGGAAATATGGACCCAAAAGGGGAAAGGCGCCATAATTTCATTCACGGTTCCGCTGACTACAAGTTTGGAGTTCAATAGTTTTCCCGATGAGTCCGGAGGCGGACATAAGGGTTTAGGGTGAAGTGAGATAGCATGGCGCAGAGCGCAAAGCGCAAAGCGTAAACACAACGTCAACAGAATTTTCCTTTAACGCTATGCGCTATGCGCTCTGCCCTATGCCTGAGAACCGTAAAGAAGGCAGTTGATTGGAATCCCGCCTTGGTGGGTGCAGATATAAGCCAATTAGATTAAAGAATGTAGACCATGGAATCCTATCGTCTTGTCCTGGCCGATGATCACGCGATGTTTCGCCAGGGCATAAAAAAAATTCTTGAAGAAAACGGTGACGTTCAGGTTATCGGAGAGGCCAGCGACGGTCTCGAACTTCTCAATTTGCTGAAAAAAATTACACCGGATGCGGTGATATTGGATATTTCAATGCCGACGATTCGGGGAATTGAAGCAACCCGCGAAATCAAAAGTGTTCATCCCGACATAAAAATACTGATTTTGACCATGCACAAACGCAAGGAATATTTGTATCATTGTCTCTCCGCCGGTGCTGAAGGATATTTGCTCAAGGAAGATGCAGATACCGAGTTGTATGCGGCCATCAAAAAAGTGCAGGAAGGTGGTGTTTACATCTCGCCGATCCTATCGGAGGAATTAACCGATGATTTTGTTCGGATGTGCCGTGGTGATTTAAAACTTCCTTCCGACAAACTCACTTCCCGCGAACGGGAGGTCGTCAAGCTCATCGCTGAAGGTAAAAAAAACAGGGAAATAGCCGACTTGCTGTGTATCAGCATCCGCACCGTCGAAAATCATCGGGCCAACATCATGAAAAAACTGAAATTGAAGAACACCTCGGAACTGGTCAAATATGCCATCCGAAAAAAATATGTCGAAGTCCACCCCTAAGTCGGTCAAGCCGAAGCACAAATATTGAAGTGGTTTTAAAACCTCGAATTGCGTTTGAGAACAAGGCTCAATTCGATTTAAAAACGGAGCATACACGATAGTATGTGAGTATTTTATATCGGATTGCAACGCAGTCATCGGACACAAGGCGGGGTTTTAAAACCACTTCTAGGTATTTTTACCTATTTCGAATTAAGTACTAAATCCCATTGACTGCTCCCCATTTTAGTTGTTTTTAAATATAATCCCTGGAAAAGGCCATTTGTGCAAGAGGTTGTTTTCCGGCACCCATACCGCATTTCTGCATTTGATCCTTTTCGGCAGCCGATCGGGGAGGCCGTCGCGTAATCGTTTAAAGATAATAGAATCCAAGGAGGAATGGAAAATGGCCATCAAAATAAAATCGAACATAGTTTTCCATACCTTGCTGATCTTCGCCTTCAGCCTCGGGCTTCTCATCGCAGGATGTGGGGACCAAAAAGAAGAGCCAGCCCCCCAAGCCGAAAAAAAGGAAGAAAGGAAATTACCGGACATCGTCATAACCGAACCCCGTTTCACCGAATTGGGGACGACGTCGGATCCCAAAATAAAATTGGCCGGCTTAAGTGTAAAGCAGCTTGAAAGCGTCACATGGGAGAACAGCAGAGGAGGAAGCGGCGTTGCTGAAGGTACCATCAATTGGCGTGTACCCGAGGTGGTTTTGCAACCCGGTGAAAATATTATTACGATCAGTGCCAAGGACAGCAATACCGGTGAAATCTATACGGCAGAAGTTAAAGTAATTTATAAGCCGGTGGACCTTTTAGGTACTTTAGCTGTGATGCCGCAGACGATCTATATAGATGATAAAAACGAGATGACAGTTGAGATTCAGGTCAATCCACATCCCAAGTTAAATAAAAGTAAAGTGGAAGTTTACCGGACCTATGAAGACGGTAAGAATATGTATCTTTTAGGGTTGCTTGCAGATGATGGTAAGTCAAACAACGGTGATAAGGTGGCCGGTGATAACATCTGGAGCTGCAAATTTATTCTATCCAAAGGCAAGGAGGGTGAGGTTCAATTAAAGCGCGTCGGACAGACCGCTGACGAACTCAGCCAGCTCTGGGGTTTATTTGAAAAGGATGTCGGCAAAAATATTTCTATCAGGGTGTCTGCGTATCTTCTTGAAGATGATGGTACGTTTACGACCATCTATAGCAATACGGCCCTCGTCGGGGTGAATCGGCGCGAGTAATTTGCAAACCATTGAAAGGGGGTGATGGGTAATTCATCGATAAACCTTTAGCCAAATAAAGGAGGATTAGGCCATGAAAAAGTTAGTCCTTTTGTTTTTGAGTCTATTTATGATCAGTTTTTTTGGGGGGCCCGCTCTCGCGGCTGATTGCGAGGATCCGGAGACTTTGACGTTTTCCATTATTCCCACCGAAGAGACTATCCAGGAATTAACCATTTATAAACCGGTCATCGATTATCTTTCCAAACAGACCGGTAAGAAAATCGAATTTTACATGCCCACTTCCTACTCTACGGTTGTGGAAGCCATGGTGAACAAATGGGTCGATGTGGCGGTTTTAGGACCATATTCCTATGTGATTGCCCATGAAAAAGATCCCGATATTATGGTCTTTACAACCTATGCCAAACGACCGGGCCATATTGTGGAAGAGGGACCCGGGTATAAGGCGGTTTTGGTTACCCGTAAGGATAGCGGTCTGGAAACGATCGAATCGATTAAAGGCAAGACAGTCGCGCTGACGGATCCGGGCAGCACATCCGGC
>JASFPE010000212.1:0-9035 GCA_050116155.1 Desulfobacterales bacterium | reverse complement strand
CTTCCAATATCAACATCCTCACCGACAACTCCCATGCGTCCATGGATCCGGTCATGGGATCCACCAATCTGCGGGCGCTATTGTGCAATATTTCACTGGCTGAGAAGAATTAGGAGACCTGAAATGGAAAACATTTCTCTTGTTATATTTAAAAAAGACTGCATGGGCTGTCATGCCTGCGAAGTTGCCTGCAAACAGGAACATGACCTGGGCGTTGGGCCGAGATTGATCCGGGTGACCGAAAGCGCCCCTGATTTTTTTCCAACGTATTGTCATCATTGCACCAAAGCTCCCTGTTTAGAATCATGTCCAGTAGATGCCATTGTCAGGGATGAACGCGGCATCGTGCTGATCGACCATGAGCTTTGCATCGGTTGCAGAGAATGTCTTGAAGCCTGCCCTTTTGGGGCCATGCAATTTGATGATGAAGCAGAGGTGGCCGTAAAATGCGACCTATGTATTGAGCGACTCAAAAACAATGAGCAGCCGGCCTGCAGCAAAGCCTGCGCCACGCAATGCATCTTTTGGGGAGATACGAAAAAGCTTCATAAAAGAGTTGATCTGGAGATTTAACCCTGGAGACGTGCAGAAAGAATTCTTCTGCAGGAAATCCTTTGTAGCCATTATCTAGCGCATGTCTCTTAGATTTAGGAAAATTTCTACACCCACAAAAATTGGCTATTGCAGATACAATTTAGCGTAAGAAATCTATTCGGAACGTATTTCTGACAACGGCTCTAAAAAACCCGGTATTCTAAATTTATATCGAATACCGGGTTTTTAGCTGCGAATTATGGTATTTATTGAACAATCTGACTAATAATCTCATCTGCCATGAAAGTAGAACTGATGAATCCGTATTTGGCGGCCATGTCGACCATGCGCTGAAGGTCGGCTTTGTCAAACTTTCTGGAAAAAGCCGGCAAACTGATTTTCTTAATCAGATTAGCCGTCAACTTGGTGTTCTTTACGAGATGCTCTGAAACCTGGTCGGGGTGGGCTTCGATATAATCCGAAGCACGATTAATTGCCCGAAAGAAAGCGTTTGCTAATCTGGGTTTTTTTTCGACCCATGATGCCTTTGCGAACCAGCTGGCTATCATAAATTTATGACCGTATGACTTGTGGACCGATTTTTCAAGATACTTGGCCGTATCGTGGGCGATACTTAACGTTACGAATGGTTCCACCGCCAGGATGGCATCCACGGATCCCTGTTTTAAAGCCGTTTCCATATTTGGAAATGGGACTTCCAGCAGTTTGATTTTTTTAATATCCACACTGCTTCTGTCTGCGAGGGCAACCATGCTCAGTTCGTTGATATTACCAAGGGTGTTGATTGCCACTTTCTTGCCCACCAGATCAACGATTTTCTGAATCGAAGAATTCTTTGCAACTAGCAGACTGTGCACGCGGTTGGTTCCCTCGATGCTGATGGCACCGGAGGTTATAAACTGAAAATCGAATCCTTTTGCGTGCGCAATAATGATAGAAATCGCATTGGACCATCCGACATCCACTTCGCCAGCTTCCACGGCAGGTGCAATCACGGCACCACCTTTCATCGGTATCTTTTCCACGGTAATGCCTTCCGCGTTGAAATAACCCATTCCTTCCGCCACATAAAGCTGCAAACAGTCCCCGATCGGAATATAACCGACTTTAACTGTCCCGAGGTTTTGGGCAGTAATCCCTCCAGGCGTCAAGACTAGGCTGAGCACCAGTACCACAACCGGAATAGCCAAATTCCATCTTTTCATTGTCTACCTCCTTTCCTTGGTTGAACCGCGATAATTTGATAACCACCATATCAAGCGGGTTGTTACACCAACGTTAATTGCTGGACTGCTTCCATCCATTATGCCATGCGAGTAGTGTATTGTCGAATATTAAAAAGATCTTATTTAGTAAATAACCAATGATGCCCAACATCATAATTCCGGCATACATTTCCGGGATGTTGAAGGTTCGCTGCATTCTAAGAATAAAGTGGCCGATTCCGTCAACACTTCCGATCATTTCCGATAATATCGCTACGATAAGAGAGATGGGCAGACTTATTCTCAAACCCGACATGATTTGGGGGATTGAAGACGGTAGAATTACTTTGCGAATCAGTTGAATTTTTCTCAGTCCAAAAGAACGACCTGTATGGAGGAGTAATGGGTGAACTGACCGGGCACCGCCAGTTGAGTTGATAATCATCGGAAATGAGCAGGCAAAAAAAATAACGAATATTTTCATTGAATCCCCGATACCGAGAAAAAGCATCACAACAGGTATGATCGAAGGTGGCGGCAACGGCCGCAGGAATTCGATAAGGGGGTCAAGCAAGTAGTAAAGTCTATTGGAAATACCCATAAATATGCCTAATGGAATCATGATAATGGCCGACAAACCATAACCGCACGCCATACGAGCAAATGTTTTTAACACCTCCAGGGGCAATACACCGGATATTGTCAAGTCAATAAAAGTCAAAACATCCTTGGAAATTGGTGGGAAGTAGAGCGGTGAAACAATCCCTGATCGTGAAATGATTTCGAGAACAAACGCTATCCCGATAAAGAAAAGAAAGCTTTCAATGTTGCGTATAATATGAATTAGTCTAACTGACAAAACAATCCTTTGTGCCAACTCAGGACATGGCGGTCGATCCAGAGAAAAAATCTGTTTAAGATGTAACCCAAAAAGCCCACCACAATGATGGCAGCATACATCTCAGGGACTCTAAAGGAGATCGAAGTGTTCATAATGAAAAAGCCCAGACCGTTTCCGGATGCAACCATTTCTGTGATGATGACAACAGCTATGGCAATACCGAGTCCGATTCGGAGTCCTGTAAAAGCAAAGGGAACAGAAAAAGGTATTATGACTTTCATGATGATCTGCAATCGATCCAGACCGAAGGTGCGGGCTGTATTCAATAATACCGCATCAGTGGAGCGCACTCCGTCCATGGTATTGATAAAAACCGGCCAGGAACATGCCCATCCAATGATAACAATATTGAGTAGATCCCCCAAACCTAAAAATAATATCCCAATAGGGATTAACGCTATTGAAGGCATCGGCCTCAAATATTCAATGCTAAGTTCCAGCAAGGAATAGATTCTAGGGAAATAACCGCATAGAAAGCCTAAAAAATATCCCACACCTCCCCCTAATAAATAACCGAGCATTACGCGTTTGAGTGTTACGGTGAGGTGATGGATGATTTCAAAAGATGCCACTAACCGATAAACATTGCCGGCTATGACGGTAACGGGGGGCAAATAATTGGTGTCCACCATATTTAGCCGAGATATCAACTCCCACAATACAAAAAAGGTTAGGATGAGAGCATAACCTTGACTCCTGGATCTATTGAACTGTTTGATGATATAATTCATATCGAATTCCCAATCTATCCATCTGAAGATCGAATGAGACTATAGATCTGGTTCCGAATCTCAATAAACTTCTTCTCCGCTTTGGTTTCAAGATGGTTACGAGGTCTTTTGAGATCAACAGGGATTGAAGCAAGTATGGCTGAAGGTCTATTGGATAAGACAATTACTTTATTCGACAGATATATGGCTTCATCGATATCATGCGTAACGAAAAGAATGCTTCTGCTGTATCTTGTCCAGATATCCAACAGGAGATCTTCTAATTCCGAGCGTGTCTGGGCATCCACCGAGGCAAATGGTTCATCCATAAGGATAATATCAGATCCATAAGCCAGACCTCTTGCAATGGCAACTCGTTGCTGCATCCCCCCGGACAACTCCCATGGATAATGAGATAGAAACTCTTCTAATCCCACGTTGATTAATGCTTTCTCTGCTATTTTAAGTTTTTCCTTTTTCGGGATATGTCGATTTCCAAGCGCAAAAAGTACATTTCCCAGAACAGTTCTCCAGGGAAACAGGGAATTCGTGTAGTTCTGAAAAATGAGCACCATCTCCTTGGGGGGTGATTTTATGACCGTTCCATTGAGCAAGACCTTTCCGCCAGACGCTTCCATTAAACCGGCTATACACATTAAAAGAGTTGTTTTGCCACACCCGGATGGTCCCACAATCGAAACGAATTCACCCCGGTTGAGTTGAAAGCTGATATTTTGTATGGCAACGAGATCTTTTTTGGTGTCCTTTTTATATGCTTTATGCAACTTATCGACATGTAACAATAGCAACGGCTCCTCCGCAGATTGAAAGCCAAAGTAAGCGTTTCAGATTTAAAGAATAAAATACCCGGGTTCTATATCAAATGTTGATTGTATTATCAATTGTCGAAACGGTTTAAAAGTATATTTATCACTATATAACGTGTCTTGTAACTTCAAATTTGAATAACGGGAATTACCACTGTTTCCATAAACGGTTTGGGCAGCGTTGTGATATACAAAGAATCGGAACGAAATTTGGCGTGATTTCGGATCCGGCGTTCGCCATAAACCAAACTTGGGTAAAAATACATGTTTCAAATGGATATCACAAACGTATAAACTAATCCTCAATTACCGATATCGCTGCTTATCATCTCCCATGCCCTAAGAACACAAATCTTACAATTAACAGGCTATTGTTATGCCAGTCATTCTCTGCTAAGACTTACTTAGAGTGGGATATTTCGATGATGTGGATGATGCCACTTCTAATAAAAATCACAATTTTCGAAAGCCTGCAAAAAATCGGCAATGTATTTGACTGGTCGGATGATCGCCGTTTAATCGATGAAAATAATGAGTGGAAAACCGTTAAATGTTGAGTAGTTTGTTAAATCCCAGAAAGATAGACGGATCGTCGAATCTCTATTACGGCTGGATCATTGTGGCGGTGGCCCTGATTTCCATGGCTTTCTGGTTGGGCATCCGATCCAGTTTTTCCGTTTTTTATGTTGCCCTGCTGGATGAATTCCAATGGCGTCGTGGTAGCTCGGCCGGTGTACAATCCATAGCTCTTCTTACCTATACCATTCTTGCGCCTCTCGTAGGTGCTCTGATTGACCGCTTCGGGCCACGTCGTGTGGTTGTGCCGGGAATACTGGTGCTTGCCCTGGGATTGGTGCTTTGCAGCACCGTTGATACCTTAACTCAATTTTATCTTCTATATGGCGTGGTGATGGGGTCGGGAATTACGTGTGTCGGTATTATCACCTATTCTGCCATTCTGGCCCACTGGTTTGAGAAAAAGCGCGGTCTGGCCAGTGGAATTGCCGTTTCGGGAATGGGACTTGGAACCTTTTTTTTGGTTCCTATTTCACAGAGCGTTATCTCCATGTGGGGCTGGCGAATGGCTTTTATTCTGACCGGAGCGTTGGTTCTTGTCATATTGTTGCCGGTCAATGCTTTTTTTCTAAGGCACAAGCCCGAGGACGTCGGACAATGCGCCGACGGGCTCAGGGATGACGGAACCTTTGAAAATACGTGTTCAAATAACGTGGACCAGAAATTGCCTAGGGACGACCGGACGACAAAACAGATTTTGCGATCCAGACGTTTCTGGGCCTTGATGGGCTTTACGTTTTTTTCAATTATAGGAATCTGGGTTGTTCTGGTCCACAATGTAAAATTTCTGGTTGATCAGGGCATTGATAAAATGACCGCTGCATTTGTATTTGCCATGGTGGGTGTGGTTTCTTCAATTTTTCGTATTTTTTGGGGCTGGCTCTCGGATCGAATCGGGCGCGAGATAACATATACCATGGGTATCATTTGCGGATGTCTGGGAGTTGGCTCCCTTATTTTTTTGGAAGCATCTGGACTGAAGTGGTTTGCTTATTTATTTCTTATCTTCTTCGGCATGGGCTGGGGGGTGACGGCGCCTATGTTTATGGCCGTGGCCGCAGATTTGTTCAGAGGCAGGGTATTTGGCCTTATTTATGGGTTTGTAGAGGCCGGTATCGGGATTGCCGGAGCCTTCGGGGCCTGGGTGGCGGGGTATATCTTTGACAAAACCCACAGCTATCAGCCGGCCTTTGTTCTGACCGTTGTGGTCTTTGTATTGTCCTGTTTCTTTATCTGGCTAGCAGCCCCCAGAAAACATCGTCTGATATAATAAAATAGCCACGAATTAACAAAAATTAATAAAACGGAAATTTTTCCCAGAAATCGCGATCGTCTTCTTTCCACTGCGCTCCGAATTTTTCTTCAAAGAAAGACCCCATGCGATCATACCAACGAATCCAGGGATTTTTTCCTTTTTCTATGGCATCCAGGATATCATTTAAAAAGGATGCGATGTTGACCATTTCTTCTTTCGGCAGATAAGAGGCCGCACCTTCCTTGTAAGACCTGGCAGCGTTTTCAGGGCTGAGCGCATGAGCGGTGAGCATGACGGCAGTCACTTTTCGCTGTGTTGCAATTTCCAGCAACTGGTAGCCCTCGACTCCCATGATATCGAGAATAGTCATATCGAAATGCTGGGTTTCCAGATAGGTGTTGGCCTCCTCGAAGGTGGCCGCTTTTACGGTTTCACACATTGACAACAGATCTTCCAATGTATCTAACACATCCAATTCATCATCGACTAAAAGAATCCTTTTGCCTTTTAATAATTCATATTCAGTCATGTTAAGATTTCTCCATAAAGAGCGGCAGGGTTTTCCCGTTTTTTAAATTGACCAGTCCCTCCTCACAAATCCGTAAATAGGGAATAGCAGCGCCGGTCAGTGTAATCAAGGTCAAAAAAGGCTCGGGGAAGGGCACTCCCAGTTTTGAAACCGTGTCGCTTATCTCCTGATTCTTTTGTGCAATGATCTCCATTGGCAGGTCGGAGACAATTCCAAAAATCGGTAAGGGAAGTTCGGAAAGAATTTGACCATTGTTGCAAACTACCGATCCTCCCTGCAATGACTTTATCCGATTCACTGCAGTGGCCATATCGACGTCGTCCACTCCGATCACAATGATATCCGATGTGTCCCAGGCCGCACTACACGCCATCGCGCCGGATTTTAGGCCGAAGCCTTTGATGAGTCCGACAAATATTTTGCCCGGATTATGAGTTCGGTCAATGGCCGCGATTTTAATTATGTCTTGATCCACATCGGCCTTTAGCTCACCATCCGTTACCGGCCATTTCACTTCCGTTTCAGCCGTAACCAGATCGGTTATCATCTCAATTACCCTTACTTTGATTTGATCGGCAGTGTCCAAAGCCTTTATAATGAAATCAGATGGATTGAGCTCTCCTGAGAGTTGAACGCTGTTCAGGCTTTCTTCGGAAAACTGATGCTGCCTGGTTGGCAGCAGTAAATTTCCATTTTGGGCCACCACCTGGCCATTGCTGATGACGATTTGGGCAGTGATGGTGTTGATATCCGGAATGATTACCAGGTCGGCATACCGGCCGGGTGCGATACCACCTATAAAGCCGTCCAGTTTAAAGTGTTCGGCAACGTTCAGGGTCGCCATCTGGATGGCGGCCACCGGATCAAACCCGCAATCGATGGCTTTCTGGACGACATATTCCATATAGCCTTTATCAAGCAAGTCGGATGGTGATGCCCCATCGGTTGCCAGAATCATGCGTCGCATATCAATTCCATGCTCTTTGATAATGGAGATATCTTCCAGGTCGCGACGGATACTCCCCTCACGGATCATGATATGCAGGCCCATTCTCAAACCTGTTAAAACCTGTTCGGCATTGATCGGTTCGTGACAGGAAGATACGCCGTTGGCGACATATGCGGTGAGTTTTTTCTCACTGGCGCCGGCTGTATGCCCTTCAATGGTTTTTCCGGTATGCAGCGTTTGTTCAAATAAAGGCAGGAGCTGTTCAGGATCTTGAATTACTGCCTGCCAGTAGGATTCTCCCAATCCGATAACATCATTACGATCCAGTAACTTTTGAAGCGTATTCTGCGAAATCCCTTTTGCTGCATGGCTGGTTGAGACCATTGCCGGTGCGGTGGCCAGAATTTTGATGGGCTGATCTTTTAATGATTCTAAAAAGTCGACCACCCCCGCGTAACCGACCACCGGAAAAGGTTCTAATGTCTCGGTAACCACCGTTGTCGTGCCGCCGCCGATGACATATTTTAGAAATTCGTTGACGGTATACATCCAGGCTATGTGGGTGTGGCCGTCAATTAGACCGGGAATGATGGTTTTGCCGGCCGCGTCGATAATCTCGGTATCCGGTCCGATGGTGTTCTCGGCTTTATTTCCCACATAAGCGATCCATTTGCCCTTTATGCTGACTGCAACATCGTCTAAAATTTCAGCTGTATAAACATTTACCATTTTGGCATTCACGATTGCCAGATCGGCTTTTTCGTTACCCAAAGCTACATTCATCAACGCTCTCGAATCCCGTGTATCGTTCAGCAGTCCGTTCATGTCGGTTTATTTCCTCCTTATAGTTTTCACCGCAGAGACGCAGAGTGGTTAGAGGTTCTTTATTCACCACAGAGGCACAGAGAACACAAAGAAGTTTTATTTATTGCTTTGCCGGGAGACGGCGGCAAAGCAATGCCATCTGTCGCTTCGCGGCAATGGTGCTAATAAAACGATCGTAAGTTAACTATACTAAGTTTATGTGAAATATTAGAGCCATTTACAACCGAATGACAAAAGCTGCACGAAGTACTGAGCCTTTTTACCCGATCGTCGTCTCCCGATCGGGTAAAAGAAAGATAACTCTGTGCTCTCTGTGCCTCTGTGGTGAAAATATAATCAAGTGACATTATTTGCCCAAGTGTTAAATTCAGCAAATGAAAACTTCTACTGGAATTTGGGTAATCAACCGGAAACCGGTTTCGGTGACGACAAATACGCTTTCGACACCGGCGGTAAACTCGTTTCCGAACGTCATCTAAATGATACCCATTTAATACCAGCGCCATGTCTATCATGACCGGTTCGTGGCTTTTAAGTTTTTTGTTGCCGGCACCCACCGGAAATGCCGCCGAGGTGCCTTCGCCACTGGCGACGGCATTCAGGAGTCCCACCCTGGCGCTGTTTTTTCCACTGATAATGTGCCAGAAATAGCCTTCGGTTTGATAATGTCTGGCGCGTATCCCACCACTATGCCCGAGTTTTC
>JASFPE010000211.1:0-9073 GCA_050116155.1 Desulfobacterales bacterium | reverse complement strand
CCTTTAATTTCGGCCATAACCTGCACAACGGTGCCGTAAGAAATATCCTTGTCTGCCTTCAGAAAAACTTCGCGGTCCCTGCGGCCTTCGAGAATTTTTGCTAGTTTTTCTTTTAAAAAATCAACCGTAACCTGATAATCGTTGATAAAGACTTTATTGTCTTTGCTGATGGTAATCACAAGATTTTCTTTTTCAGACTTAAGCGGCTCGGCAGTGGTCTCCGGCAAAGAAACATCGACTCCCTGCATCATCATCGGTGCGGTCACCATAAAAATAATCAACAATACGAGCATGACATCTACGAAGGGCGTGACATTGATATCCGACATGAAACGATCGCTGCTTCCACCGGCTGTCATGATCTTCTCCTCTCTAGCCGCAAAATATCGCGTTCAATTATATTTAAAAAATCCGCCGAAAAGCTTTGCAATTCGGTTTCAACGGTTCTTATTTTATTCATAAAAAAATTAAAAGCGATCACCGCAGGTATGGCCGCAGCCAGTCCAGCTGCGGTTGCGACAAGCGCTTCCGATATTCCGGGAGCGACAACCGCCAGATTGGCCGAGCCTCTTTGACCGATTCCGATAAATGAGTTCATAATGCCCCATACCGTGCCAAACAAGCCGATAAAAGGAGTGGTATTGCCGGTGGTTGCCAGAAATGGAACCATCTGAGTGATTCGGGTCATTTCGGTGTTGATGGCGCGACGCAGGGCGCGCTTGACATTGTCGGTGCCGGTAAAGCGTGCATTTAAAGATAGATTTTGGCCACCGGTGGAAGGCGAAGGACTCGATCCGGGTTGAACGCCCGATTGACTCATTTTCTTAAGCTCGACGTATCCGATCCGGAAAATTCTGGCCAGCGGACTGCCGTGCATTTGCTTGGCCTTGGCAAATGCATTGGATAAGTCACGGCTTTTCCAGAAAAAATCGGTAAATTCGGCGGACTCTCGAAATGCTTTGCGGATATACCGATATTTTATCAATATGATCGCCCAAGATGTGATGGAAAAAAAAAGCAGGAGCAGCAAAACGCACTGAACCATTAATCCGGCATTGCCGACAATGTGGATTATATCGAGCTTAGCAGCAGGCATAAAATAACTCCGATCTCCGTGTGAAGATGAATCTCCCGGCGACAAAATATTAAGTTAGAATATAAGTATGAATTAATTATAAACAAGCATAAAGACATTGAGATATAAATTATTTAAAATTATATGAAAATAGACCTAGTGTCAATAAATTTGGACATCAATTTACTTCGAGTTTATCCAATTGGACATTGGATTTAAGTTCGACAAAGTGATATAGGTGCCAAATCGGATATTGTGGAACTCATTCCATTCGAGGAGTAATTATGAAGAATATAGTCAACTTGTTGTTCGAGGCCAAGATGCTCAAAGATATACCACGATCGGGATATCATTTTCTGGGTTCGGGGCATGAATCGGTGGCCGAGCATTCATTTAGCGCGACCTTTATCGCCTTTGTCATGTCAAAACTGGAGACGAAGGTGGATGCACTCAAATTAATCTCCATGTGCCTGGTGCATGATTTAGCAGAATCTCGGATCGGCGATTTAAATACGGTTCAGAAAAATTATGTCAGCGCCGATGAAACCAGGGCGCTGGAAGATACGATCAAAAACCTTCCCTTTGGACCGTCCATTACTGAATTAATCCATGAGTTTAATGAAGGGCGTTCCATTGAGGCCCAAATGGCCTACGATGCCGATCAACTGGCCCTTGTCCTCGAATTAAAATGCCTATCTGACATTGGCTATCAACCGCCCAATGATTGGTTGCCCCACGTTTTAAAACGGTTGAAAACAAATATTGGTCACGAAATTGCTCGCCAAATCATGGAAACCAAGCGGGACGAATGGTGGCTCGATCACCTGAAACCTAAATAAATAGGTTGACAGCTGAATAAAAAAAAAATAAATTTTTTTCCTTTTCGTCGCATTATTGACTTTAATATTGTGGAGTGCATCATGAATTGGCTGATTCAGACATTGTGGTCTTCCATTGGCAAAAAAGTTATGATGGCCGTCACCGGTCTTTGTTTCTGCATCTTCCTGGTGGGCCATCTCGTCGGAAATCTCACCATTTACGCCGGAAAAGGTGCGTTTAATGCCTACGCCGAACGCTTGCATGCGCTGGGACCATTACTGACCTTAGTTGAGCTGGGGCTTTTGGCATTTGCCATTATCCATATTGTTACCGGACTGACGTTATTTTATCAAAATTTAAAGGCCCGCCCCACGCGTTATAACCTAACAACAAGTGGGGGCGGACGTACCTATGGCTCTGCAACCATGCCATATACGGGGATTCTTTTGCTGGGTTTCGTCGTGATGCATCTGATAAATTTCAGCTTTGTAGATAAGCGTGATACCACTATTGCTCAAATTGTTTCCCAGCAATTTGACAACCCGCTATATGTCATAATTTATGTGGCCGCCATGATTGTAGCCGCATTCCATGTTCGACACGGGTTCTGGAGCGCATTCCAGACCCTGGGGGCAAATCACCCCAAGTATATGACGGCACTCATGGTGCTGAGTATCGTATTTGGTCTGATTGTCGGTTTCGGCTTCGGCCTGCTTCCGATTTATATATCCTTTTTGAATTGACGATTGATTATTGAAGATTGAATATTGCCGGCATTCTATCTGATTTAATGAGAAAACATAATAAACCAAAGATATAAGGTATAAAAATGTCGCTAGATGCCAAAATCCCCGGAGGTCCGTTGACGGATAAATGGGACCGACACCGTTTTGAATTGAAACTTGTCAACCCGGCTAACAAACGTAAATATGAAATCATTGTGGTGGGCACCGGCCTGGCCGGTGGATCTGCTTCGGCATCCCTTGCTGAATTGGGATATGAGGTCAAAGCTTTTTGTATCCAGGACAGTCCCCGGCGTGCCCACAGCATAGCCGCCCAGGGTGGGATCAATGCCGCCAAGAATTATCCCAACGACGGCGACAGTATCTGGCGGTTGTTCTATGACACCGTCAAAGGGGGAGATTTCAGGGCCAGAGAAGCTAATGTCTACCGCCTGGCTCAACTCAGCAATCACATTATCGATCACTGTGTTGCCCAGGGAATCCCATTTGCCCGAGATTACGGTGGCTTACTGGCTAACCGATCGTTTGGGGGCGCGCAGGTCTCCCGAACCTTTTATGCCAGAGGGCAGACCGGACAACAGCTCTTGCTGGGCGCTTACAGTTCGTTGTCCCGCCAGATTGCCGCCGGAAAAGTGAAAATGTATCCGCGGCGAGAAATGTTGGATCTGGTCGTTATTAACGGACAGGCCCGGGGGATTGTCGCCCGCAACGTCATCACCGGCGAGATCGAAAGACATGCCGCCGATGCCGTGGTTCTGTGCACCGGCGGATATGGCAATGTCTTTTTCCTCTCCACCAATGCCATGGCCTCAAATGTTACCGCAACGTACAGAGCCTACAAGAAAGGCGCGTTTTTTGCCAATCCGTGTTTTACCCAGATTCATCCCACCTGTATACCGGTACATGGCACCTATCAGGCCAAACTGACCCTCATGAGTGAGAGTCTGCGCAATGACGGACGGGTTTGGGTTCCCCATGATCCCGATGATAAACGGCCGCCCACTCAAATTCCGGAGGTTGACAGAGAATATTACCTCGAAGAAAAATATCCAAGTTTTGGCAATCTGGTGCCCAGGGACGTGGCATCCCGCAGTGCCAAGGAACAATGTGATATGGGCAAAGGCGTTGGTGACACCGGTTTAGCGGTCTACCTGGACTTTGATGATGCCATCCAACGAGATGGTAAAGCGGAGATTGAAAAAAAATACGGCAACCTGTTTCAAATGTATGAGAAGATTGTCGGCCAAAATCCGTATGAGACTCCGATGATGATTTATCCAGCCGTGCATTATACCATGGGAGGTTTGTGGGTGGACTACAATCTGATGAGCACCATCGACGGCCTATTCGTTCTGGGCGAAGCCAACTTCTCCGATCACGGCGCCAACCGCCTGGGCGCCAGTGCGCTGATGCAAGGGCTGGCGGACGGCTATTTTATCATACCCTACACCATCGGCGGATACCTGGCCGGCGTTGATTTAGCGGATATATCCGAGAACCATCAGGCATTTCACGAAGCTGTCTCGACCGTTGATTCTCAGGTCAAAGCCCTGCTGTCCATCAACGGCAACCGCACTGTCGACGACTTCCATCGAGAGCTGGGATTGATTATGTGGGATTACTGCGGCATGTCCAGAAACAATGACGGCCTGCAAAAAGCCAGAGAAAAGATTCAGCAGCTGCGGGCGGAATTTTGGCAAAATGTGATCGTGCCGGGCGCCGACAAAGATTTCAATCAGAGCCTTGAGCGGGCCTGTCGCGTAGCGGACTTTCTTGAATTTGGTGAACTCATGATTATCGATGCGTTATCCCGACAGGAGTCTTGTGGCGGTCATTTTAACGAAGCCTTTCAGACCGAGGAACACGATGCCCGGCGCGATGATGAAAACTTCTGCCATGTCTCGGCCTGGGAGTACACCGGTGCCAACAACGAACCGCAATTTCATAAAGAACCACTGATCTTTGAGAACGTCGAATTGACACAGAGGAGTTACAAGTGACCAAAACCATTAGCCTGACCCTAAAAATCTGGCGTCAACAAAATCCTAAAGAAAAGGGTCAATTTGAGACTTACGCGGCCAACGATATTTCAACCGATATGTCGTTTCTGGAAATGCTCGATGTTATCAATGAGCAACTGACCCTTGAGGGTGAAGATCCGATTGCATTTGACCACGACTGCCGCGAAGGTATCTGTGGAATGTGCGGTGCGGTGGTAAACGGCCATGCCCACGGATCCGAAAAAGGCACCACCTTATGTCAACTTCATATGCGGCATTTTTCAGACGGCGATACGATTGTGATCGAACCCTGGCGATCCAGGGCATTTCCGATCATCAAGGATTTGGTTGTGAATCGCGGTGCGATGGACGAAATTATTCAGGCCGGCGGATTTATTTCCGTGAACACCGGTGGCGCGCCCGATGCCAATGCCATTCCGGTTCCTCAGGAAGCCGCAGAAAAAGCCATGGATGCCGCTGCGTGTATTGGTTGTGGTGCCTGCGTGGCTGCCTGCCCGAATGCCGCGGCCATGCTGTTCGCCGGTGCCAAAATTTCCCATCTCGCCCTTTTGCCCCAGGGAAAACCGGAGGCCGCCAAACGCGCACTGAGCATGCTCAAAACCATGGATGCCCTGGGTTTCGGAAATTGCTCCAACGAAAGAGAGTGTGAGGCCCAATGCCCGAAAGAGATATCCATCGTTAATATCGCCCAAATGAACCGCGAATTTCTGAAAGCAGCCTTTTTCTCCTCGGAAAAATAGTACATCCCTAATTCGGCTTTCGTATCCCGCTGACCAGGGCCGGATTACCCGAACATTGCAAGGCTATTCTGTGTTCTTCTAATTATTTCGCAAAGTGAGGCGGCATGCAAAAAATACTTGACATCATCGATAAGATTCAAAAAATATTCAGCACCGATTCCCCAACGCTTAACCTTTTGTATACCGTTTTGCTGGTGGTGATCGGATCCTTCCTTTTTTGGTGCATTTTAAAATGGATTTTGAATTCCGTCGAGAAAAAAGCGGCCAAATATGAATTTATCCGAATCAGCCCCAAATTGTTTCAGATTATCCGCCAGGCCCTCCGTTACGGCCTTATTCTGGTAGCCGGCATGTATCTGATCCGACGCATCAAGCTTCCGATTTTGGAGCAAGGCTTTCAGGCCATCGTGATTATTTTGCTGGCTTTTCCGGCCAAGGAATTCCTTAAAATAGCCATAGGATATCTGCGCACCACCGTGGCCCACAAAACTGAAAATAAAGTGGATGACATCATTTTCGATCTGTTGGCCAAATTTGCCGGCGCCATCGTTTTCGCCACGGCGATCTGCATCGCCCTCGATTTTCTGGGCATAAACATTATGCCGTTTATCGCCGGCGCGGGTATCGCCGGTATTGCCATCGGTTTTGCCGCCAAAGATACTTTATCCAACCTGATTGCCGGAATCCTGCTGATTATCGATCGACCCTTCGAGATTGGAGATCGGATTGAAGTCTGGAGTGCACCTTCCGGAAGTGCGACCTGGGGGGATGTGATTGATATCGGTTTGCGCGCCACAAAAATCAGAACTACCGATCATATTATCATCGTGATTCCCAATAATGAAATCATGAGACGGGACATCATCAACTATACACTTAACAGTGAAAAGATCAGGGTGCGCATAAATATCGGGGTGGCCTATGATACCGACATCAACAAAGCCAAGGATATCATCCGTAAGGTTGCCGCTTCTGCGGAATGGATTGCAAAAGATCCCGCGCCCAAGGTGGTGGTCAGAAATTTTGGGGAATCCTCAGTGGATCTCCAGTTGCGGGTCTGGATTGAAGACGCCCGCAGACGCATGGATACCATTTCGTACATAACAGATCAGGTGAAAGATGCATTTGACAAGGAAGGTGTCGAAATTCCTTATCCCAAAAGGGATATTTACGTTACCCAACGCAGTACATAATCATTATATACTTTTGGGGTTCACCGTTTGATGAGAATTTGATCCACGGCTTTCACCAGCTCCCATAGGTCAAAAGGTTTCGAAAGTATATTGGAAAAACCCAGTTCGGCCACTTCGTTCAGCTTCATATGCTCCGGATAACCGGTGGTAATAATCACCTGCATATCGGCCAACTCAGGCTCTGTTTTGATAATGCGGCAAACTTCGAGTCCGTCCATTTCAGGCATGAATATATCCAGAATCAACAAATCCGGGCGATAGGTTCCCAACTTTATGGATGCCTCAATCCCGTTGGCAGCTTCTTCGACAAGATAGAGGCGATCCAGTGTGAGTGCCTCGATAAGCATCTGGCGAATCGCTTTATCATCATCTACCACCAAAATCCTCGGCGCTTCGCGCCGCAGGATCGTGGGCAGATACACGCTAAAGGTGGTCCCCTCCCCCGGGCTGCTTTGAAAAGAAATTTCTCCCTCATGGGCTTTGACCAGGCTGTACGTTACCGATAGACCGAGACCTGTGCCGCCTTCAGCCTGCTTATCGGTGACAAATGGCAAAAAAATCTTATCAGAAATCGAGGGACTAATCCCTCTTCCGTTGTCACTAATACGGATATAAATGCGTCCATCATTAATCTGAAATCCGGTTAATATTCGCAGGATTCCGTGATCATGGTCGATCGCCTGGATCGCGTTGATGATAATATTCAATAGTATTTGCTCGATGCTTTGCAGATTTCCCTCGATCAGCGGCAGGTTTTCAATTAAATCGAGTTCGAGTTGTACGTCTGATTTACGGAGCGTCGTTTGAGCCAACCGCAGCGCATTTCTGACGGCGGTGTTCACCTGGATTGGATTGATTTCGGCGACATTGGATTGTCTCGAAAAATTTTTTAAATCGGCCACGATTTTAGCAACACGGTTAGCCGCCATATCCATATCCGCAATAAGTTGTGGCAAATTATCTTCGATAAAGTCGTAGGTGAACCCACCAAATTTGCGATCGGGATCTTTTTCTTTATGCCCCATCAGCACCGGCAGTAAATCCAGCCAGACTTTCCGAATCAACGGTAGGTTGTACATGATGAGATTGATGGGGTTGTTGATTTCATGGGCGACCCCCGCCACCAACGTACCCAGGGTTTCCATTTTTTGGGCTTGCTGGAGTTGCTGTTGACATTCTTTAAGGTTTTTTTCCACTCTGCGGTTGTGAGTTTCAAGCTGGGTGACGCGCTTACGCAACGCATTCAACTCCGTCCCCGGCTCGCCATCGGGTATCTCCTTTTCATTCATTTTGATTCACCTCTTTTACGCAGGCGGTAATAAGGTGGTCCGGCACATCTACTCGAATGCCGGGGCAACAGGATGACATTATTTTCCAGTTGGAGACATCAATCAAAATGCTATCGATAAAAGGCCATTGTTTGCACATTTTTGGCTTAACCGGGTGAATTGTGCATAGTTTTTTCCAGAAGATGCAATATCCGTCATCGCCCTGGACAAGTACAAGTCTTTCACCGGAATATTGGCAGAATTCAGCAATAAAACGGGGGACTGTTAAATTTAAAAATTTTGAAATGGAGTTAATTTCACGGTCATTTACAAATGTGCCGCCATACCCTTGGCAGCAGTTGCCACACCGCTGGCAGGTGAAAATTTCATGCGGGTCAATGGCTTCAGACATCGTGCCGTGTCTCCATGGCCCTTTTGAGGGTGACTTGATCCACGTATTTTAGATCACCCCCGATGGGCACACCAGACGCAATTCGGGTTACTTTGAGGGAATACTTTTCAAGACGCTGGGCGATGAAAACCGCCGTCGATTCACCTTCAACACTCGTGCTGGTGGCAAGCACTACTTCTTTGACCTGGTGGTCTTCGATCTTTGTTATCAGCTCACTGATTCGAATGTCATCGGGGCCAATGCCATCCATGGGGGATAATACGCCGGATAAGATATGGTAAAATCCCCGGAATGCGCCAGATTTTTCCACCGCAACCATATCCGCTGGCTGTTCCACGACGCATAACAAGGAGGGGTCCCGCGTGGGATCGCTGCATATCTTGCACAGATCGCCGTCGCTCAGCCCATAGCATTTTGAACATAGCCGGACTTTATCTTTGACCGCCACAATACTCTGGGCTAGATCTTGCGCATCTTTGCGAGGTGACCGTAGTATATGCAGCGCCAGACGCTCAGCAGTCTTTTCACCAATTCCCGGCAGTCTTGAGATATGTTTAATCAAATTCAATATAGAAACAGGGTAATGGGTCATGGTCTTAAATCGCTTTGGAAATATTATCAGGTTACGGTGTTCGGGTTACATTTTGTGGATTGCGGGTTACGCGGCACGCGGTACGGGATTCGCGTTGCGGGTTTTGAACCGCGGAACGCGGAACACGAAACACGGAACGCGCCACGCGGTTTACATCAACCCCGGTATATTCATACCACCGGTAAGTTTGCTCATCTCTTCGGTGACCAT
>JASFPE010000210.1:0-9101 GCA_050116155.1 Desulfobacterales bacterium | reverse complement strand
ATCGAGCCTTCCCTGAACCCCAGTTTGATTTTTCCGGTTTTTTCAATTTGATCCATGGTCTTGTCTGCCATGGCCGGAACGGTCAAAAGACCAATTGCCATGACAATTGTCAATCCGATAACCAATAATCTTTTCATAACACCCTCCTCTTTTTTGGGTTGGTTGAAGGAAAGAAAAAAGCCAAAGGGAAAGAAAAATCACTGGTGAAAAATAAAAGTAAATGCCCCCCCTGACGAACTAAAAAGAAAATAGGTTTTTTTGGCAACATTGTCAAATACAATCCTGGAAGCTAAACTTGGCTGTCAAAGCTCTAATTTAGCCAACCATATGGCATGAACTATAGGCTGAAGTTGCAGGCATGCTCGTTTCCCTAATAGGTGACCTTATAAACCATTCGTTGACGATAACCGGTAATTACCTTGATATAACCGCTTAGCATTCGATTGACTTCGTCGTCTCCGGTGTCGACGAAGAACGGCTTGCTGTTGAGGGAGTTGATTTTATTCTGGGTAGATACCACCATAATGTTATCTTTTCCCACCTGCTTTATGACCCGGGGACTTATCTGTTGATTGCCTCTGCCGAAGAGATATCCCTGCCCGCCAATGGGGGTGACAATGATTTTAGCATCTTCACCCTTGATGTGGTGAAGAATTTTTTTTTCATTAAGGTCTTTTCCGATAAGCTTATTGTTTTTTATGATGTCTACGCCCAGCAAACTAGATTTTAGATTCAGCCTTTTCATGATGGCTGCGGTGGTCGTCCCGGGACCGACAATATAAAAGCGATTTTCCTGCATGCCTTCAACCACATCTGCCGCAACGGCCTCCTGGTAATATTGTTCATTTGCATAGCTTGACGATTTTAAGCCCTGTACATGTCGTTGATCAAACGGTATTTTCAGATAGCCGTATAGCTTGGCAGTCACAAATCCCTGTCTGAAAGCCAGTTCATCAATGTCCAAAACCTCGGCTTTTTTAATTTTCCGGGTTTTATTTTGCAAGTAGCTGGCCGCCAGATCGCCGGCTCTCAATGGATTGCACGCGAAGACACCCGAATGCATTTTTACCCCTGTCGGTATGCCCAGGGCGACAATATCATCACCGACGGAGTTTACGATATCCCTTGCGGTCCCATCACCGCCGGCAAAAAGCAGAAGATCGATGCCCAATTTCGCTAAATCTTTGGCCGCCTGCTGCGTGTCTTCTGCGCTGGTCTTCCCCGCGATGATTTTTCCGGTGATGATCGGTTCGAAACCGCATTGCCCGGCGGTCTTCTCTCCCATTTCTCCCGGATAGGTGATCACTTGGATGGCGTTTTTTAAATTGGTGAGTCGAGCTAAAGCCTGGGCCGTGCGAGTGGGTGCCTGCGGTACGGCTCCCAGACGGATGGCCTGGCTTAAAATTTCCTGACCATCGGTGCCTTTGAGACCGACTTTTCCGCCCATCCCGGCGATGGGATTGATGATTAAACCGAGTTTCTTCAAAATTATGGTTACCAGCTAACGTTTTAATCAGAAGAGATGCGAATTATTTCTTTTTGAATATCGAACAAGGAATTCCGATATTCGATATTCTGCGTCCCATGAAAACCTTTTCACTTCATAGCCTTCTACTTTACGAGGGGAATCGAAGAGGTTACTCATCTCGCTTATGTTTTTTTAGGTATGCCCTCCAGGTGACTGCCCATTTTTGGGGATCATCGAGCCAGGAGTTGTCGATTTTGTGCACAACGCTGTGGTGGGGAGCATTTTTTACGTCGTCAGGATTTTCATGCGCTTCTTCGGAAACCGTTTGCAGTCCGGCAATGTATTCATCCAATTCCGCCTTGGCGTATGATTCTGTTGGCTCGAGTGTAAAAGGCTCCGGTACGATGAATGGATGATGGCTGGACCACATGTGAAACCCGAAGTCGACCATACGATTGGTGACATCTTCGGTGGTAATACCGGTCTCGTTGGTTAGATTTTCCCAGCTGTAGCGAACCTGCTCGATTCGATGCCTGCCTTTGGCGTATGGTGCACTGGCGCCGCGGATTTGCATTACTTTGTTGAATAGATAATTATTGTTCAGCACGGCAATGCGGGCCACATTTTTTAAACCCTCACCGCCCAGGCTTCTGATCCAGGCATAGGCTTTCATCATCACCGGAATCGAACCGTAAAAATCTCTGACTTTGCCGATGCTTTGCGGGACATCGTAATTCAGGCCATATTTTTCCCCGTCGTATTCCACCAGCGGAACCGGCAAAAACGCTGCCAGTTGTTCAGCCACACCCAGCGCACCTGAGGCCGGTCCGCCGCAGCCGTGGGGGGCTGAAAAGGTTTTATGTAAATTAAAAAAGCACAGATCAAAGCCGGATTCCCGGGCGCGGGTTATTCCCAGAATGCCGTTGGCGTTGGCCTGATCATATCCACAAAGGCCACCGGCGTCGTGCACCATGCGGGTAAATTCGGCAATCTGAGGATTAAAAATCCCGGTATCCTCAGGGTTGGTGATAAACAAACCCGCGGTGCGGTCCGATACGGCGGTCTTCAATGCTTTTAAGTCGGGCAAACCGTCCTGATTCTGATAAAGGGTAATGACTTTATAGCCTTTTACCGCGGCAGCAGCTGCATCGGAAGGATGAGAAAATATGGTGGTGATAAGCTCATCGCGTTTATCCGATTCACCGCGGGAGGCATGATAGGCTTCAACAATGGATGCCATCGCCAGGATTGCCTGGGAGCCACTGGCAGGTTGCAGTGAAAATCTGTCCATTCCTGAGATTTCCCTTAAAAACAAATCAAGATGATACAAAATTTCTAAAATTCCCTGGACGGTCTCTTCATCCTGGAAGGGATGCAGTTCAGTTAATTTGGGAGATGTGGCCAACTGTTCATTGATCTTCGGGCTGTATTTCATGGTGCAGGTACCCTGTCCGATATCAACGTTTAAATCCGCCCCTAAATTTTGCTGGGACAATCGCAGATAATGC
This sequence comes from Desulfobacterales bacterium, assembly GCA_050116155.1. Classification (GTDB taxonomy): domain Bacteria; phylum Desulfobacterota; class Desulfobacteria; order Desulfobacterales; family JAHEIW01. Next base: position 6,125 of record JASFPE010000210.1, on the reverse strand, counting down.
TTGAGAACCTGCATCTGCCCGAGTTCGGGCAACGCCGGTGCATGTTGTCTGCGCATATTCTGCGGTAAGGCCGATAACCCATCACCGATGCCTGATTCTATTTCTTCCTCAATTTCGGGCACCAAAATGCCCCGCTCCCCGGCATTGCTCAATTCAAATATAATCGGCTCGTCCCATTTGGCCTGATGAAAGTTGCGGACTTTTGTCGTCATAATTATACCCCATAATTTATATTTATAGCTGACTAGTTCAATATATCAGCCAGTGCTTGGGCCAGATTGTCAATATCCTCTTTTGTATGGATTTCGGTCACACAGTACAGGGCGCTGTGGCCGAGGTCCGGAAATTCAGCGGAAAGATCCTTTCCGCCAAAGATGCCTTCTTGCAATAATGCGCGGTTAATTTCTCTTATGCTTTTCTTTGTTGCGGCAAAGTCTACAATGAATTCTTTAAAATGAGCGGCGCGAAATAGTGGCGCTCTAATGCCGGTTATTTCCGATAGCTGTTTTATGGCATACTGTGATTTTTGCATGATCAGCTGCCCGAGGTCCTGCATGCCTTTGGGGCCCATCAACGCCAGATAAACTCCGGCCGTAATCCCCCACAGGGCAGCGGCAGTGCCGATAAATTCGTTTCCTTCTTCCCGGTGAGCAAAGGAGGTGCGCTCATAAGCCACATCACCAAATCCCCACTCGCCGTCCACGGCAGTCCTGGTAATGCCAAAAAGCCTTGAGGGATATTGCATCACAAATCGCTCCTCATCATGGGTGGCAATGAAACCGGCCTGTCCACCGCCAAATTGCATATGCATGCCCAAGGGCTGGATGTCGCCACAAACGATGTCGGCGCCATAATGGCTGGGCGGGCTCATGACTCCCAAAGAAATGGGATCAACCCCGACGATACATATGGAACCATTTTGATGGGCGATATCCGCAATGCCCTGACCCCGGTCTTCAATGAAGCCCAGGTATGACGGATTCTCGAAATAAACCGCCGCAGTTTTGAAATTTAATTTTGACTTTAAATCTTCAATATCAACTCGTCCGGTTTTGGGGCAAGACCTGACCAGATTCACGGCCATCACCGGCCGACAATAATTTTGGATGACTGCCAGCCTGCCCGGTGATATCGTCCGACAGATCAGAACCTCGGAGCGTCCGGTAATTCTTTCGGCCATGCGGATCGATGTGCTGGCAGCCTGAGCCCAGTCAAATGTAGGTACGTTGACCACATCCATATCCAGCAACTCCCCCATCATGCTTTCGTATTCAAAAAGTGCCTGAAATCGTCCGTGGTCTTCATAGGGTTCACCGGCATAGGCGGTCAGAAACTCCGCTCGATGATTGATCTCATCGCATATGGCCGGAACGTAATGCTGCCAGCAGCCGCCCCCCAAAAAGCTGGTATATTCCTGGCAGGTTGTGTTTTTAGACAGAATTTTATCAACCTGACGTTTGAGTGTATATTCGGAAGTCAACGGTTCCGGAAGATTCATTTTTCCCTTGAACCGAAGGGATTCCGGAATATCGCCGTAAAGATCATCAATATCCGTTACGCCAATTTCCGCCAGCATTTGCGCCTGGACCTCCGGAACCAGGTTCGGAATATATGGATGAACTCTTTTTGGTTTCTTGTCGCTCATAGCTTCTTCCTTTTCAGTATGCTTCTATTTTAATTTGACGGGAAGCGGTTTTGGAATCGCTTCTATGCCAGACCTCCACCATCCACCACTACCGTGCTGCCGGTCACCCAGGCCGACAAATTGCTGGCCAGAAACAATACCACTTTGGCGACATCCTCAGGAGTGCCGACCCGGCCGATGGGACGATCGGCGGATTCCTTCAAAAATTCTTCTTCATTGATACCAAGCTCCCGAGCTTCACCGCGCAGCAGGGGAGTATCGATATCACCGGGGCAGACGCAATTTACACGGATACCCAATTTCCCATGGTCGATGGCCATGGCGCGCGTCAAATTCACCACCCCGCCTTTGGCAGCGCAATAGGCGGCTGCCTTCGGGCCGCCCTTTAACCCCCAGCCGGATCCGGTATTGATAATACTGCCACCACCGTTTTCAATCATTTTGGGTATTATGCATCGCGACAGCAAAAAGATAGATTTCAAACTGACGTCTACCACTAAATCCCACTGTGTTTCTTCCAGTTCGACAACACTTTTGCGGTGAATCACACCGGCATTGTTAAACAAAATATCAATTCTTCCAAATTCATTGTAGACGCCCTCCGCAAGGGCTTTGCAATCAAAATCTGATATTACATTGCAGTGAAAGAATTTGGCCGTTCCCCCGCTATCATTTATATGCGCAGCTGTTTTTTCGCCATCGGCCTCATTTATGTCAATCAAAGCAATCCTTGCGCCCACAGCCGCCAACAGTTTGGCGGTGGCACATCCAATCCCGGAAGCCGCCCCGGTGATCATGGCGACTTTTCCTTCCAGCGAGATAAGATCATTATACAAATTTTGTCTACTGGTCATGGTTTAGGACTCCCCAATCAATTATGTATTATTGGAAATACTAAATCACAAATCGCATTGAATTAGGATTCAGTGATCAGGAATAAGTAGGTTTCAGGTGTCAGGTGTCAGAAACGTCATCGCTGGAGTCTGAAACCCGAACACTGACACCTGAAACCAGGAAATCGCAATGAAAGCGGTAAAAAATTAATACCACCGTGATATTTTATGGACATCGATGTTAATCCTCCATAGGGATATACGTTCCTGCAGTTTCCCCGCCGTCGATAGTTATGGTGGTTCCGGTAATATATCTGGCCTCGGAAGACGCCAGAAAAGCAAACAAAGCGGCGATTTCTTCCGGTTCCGCATGGCGCCCTAAAGGAATCCGGGCGTTCACAGCGTCCAGCATTTCCGGCGTATACTCCGCCTTTTGCATGGGAGTTAGAACGTAGCCGGGGCAAATCGCATTAATCCTGAGCCACGGTGCACATTCCAGGGCTATCGTTTTCGCCAGGTTGATCACGCCTGCCTTGGATGCATTGTAATCCGTGTAATACGGATAGCCCGCAGCCCCGTTTGTCGATGCGGTAAATAAAATCACCCCGGCGCCTTGCTTTTTCATTCGTTTTATGGCCGCCCGGGCGCAAAGAAACATCCCGTCTAGATTTACCTGGAGCACCTTTGTCCATTGGGTATAGTCAATGTCGGTAAACGGGGTACGGACGCTGATTCCAGCATTGGATATTAAGATATCAATGCCTCCCATAAGTGCGTCTATTTTTTGAAATGCCGCCTTAATATCATCTGGTTTGCTTACATCCGCGCAGACGACACCGCTCAGCTTCGGCATATCGGAAAGTGCTTCATCTAATGCGGCTTGGTTGCAATCCAGGACAATGACCTTGCAGCCTTCTTCGATAAAACGTTTTGTCGTTGCATAGCCAATTCCACTGGCGCCGCCGGTGATCACCACCCGTTTGTCTTTAAGATCGTCGTACATATCTTAATCATTCTCCTTTCGAATTATGTTTGTGTTTTGTATTGAGTGTTTGGTGTTTCGTATTTTGTGCTTAATATGACGTTTGAAATAAAAGACCCTGTATCGGCATTTTAGAATACTAAACACTAAACACCAAATACTAAACACACTCGTAAAAAGTTTGCTTTTCCGACTTTTTGCGAGATATTAAATCTTCAATCCTATCGGGGAACTATTCCTTTTTTCAAAGCATCGATCACCCGGCTCAATTCATCTTTGGTGTTATAGGGTGCGATGCCGATTCTCACCAGGCCTCCACGATCGCGTAAGCCCAATCTGTCAATTAGTGTCGAAGCATAAAAGTCGCCGTCCCAAACGAACAGGCCTTTTGCAGCCAGATATCTTGCAACTTCGGAGGCGGTGTGGCCGTCATAGGTGAAGGAAACCGTTGATGTCCGCGGGTGACTCTCAGGGGGCCCATAAATGGTGATCGCCTGAATATCGGACAAACTCTGAATTAAGTATTCGGTCAGCGGCTGTTCATACAGATCGAAAACAATTAATCCGGCAACAATGTCGCGACGTTGTCCGTGCAAATGATTTATCTGCTGTTGAATTTCCGGTGTGTTTCCGAATTTCGACCCGATGTCGGCTACAAATTCAATTGCCGCTGTAGCTCCGGCGATGCCTTCATGGTTGAGCGTGCCCGTTTCAATCATATACGGCGGGTATGATTTCTGGGATCGAACGCGCAGGGTTTGCAATTTACCTAAGGCATCCTTTTTTGCATATAGAATGCCGATATGGGGGCCGAAAAATTTGTAAGCGGAGCAGATCAGAAAATCAGTGTCTATCTCTTTGACATCAGTTGGTCTGTGAGCTGCATAATGGACGGCATCCACCACAGTAAAAGCCCCCACTTCGTGGGCCAATTTAATGATCTGGCTGACGTCGCTGATGGTGCCCACAGCGTTTTGGGCGTAATTGCAGGCTACCACTTTTGTATTGGCCGTTAATTTTTGTTTGAAATCATTCATGTCAAGGGTGCAGGAGTTGAGATCGGCCGCTACGTTTTCAACCATGATGCCTCTTTCCTGCAGCTCTATCCAGGGGGCACGGTTGGCATCATGATCCATATCGGTAATCAGAACCTTGTCTCCGGCGCTCATCTCACGCATCAAGGCTTGCGCCAGAGAGAAGCTTAAGGTCGTCATATTGGCTCCAAAAGCCACTTCGGCATGAGAGCAGTTGAAAAAATCCGCAAATGCCTCCCGGGCCGACTGGAGCATCTCATCGGTCCGGAGACTGGTGAGATATGTCCCATGGCAATTTGCGTTCATGTTTATCAGATAATTTTCCATGGCATTGATGGTCGCGCTGGGGACCTGATATCCGCCCGGTCCATCTAAAAATGCTGCCGGGAATCCATTGACTTTTATTTTTAGGGATGGGAATTGTTTCCTTACATAGTTGATAAATTCACTCACGAATTATACCTCCTCAAAGCTTAAAAGTGCCTAAAGTGATCTAAAGTTTAAAGTGACTAAAGTTCAGGAATCGCTTCGCTCTAACTATTTCTATTAAATGATAGAATTCCTCAAATCCCGCCATGGCGGGATCACTTTAGATCACTTTGAACTTTAGGTCACTTCTTTTTTGAGAATTTTGCAATATCCCCCACCCTATGTAAAGGTTTTTGGTCTACTTTACAAATTGAAAAAAAAGAAATATCTAACAAGAATTGAGTGGCAGACCAATGAGAGGTAACCGTAACAATTTTGATGAAATTGAGCTTGCCAGGTTTGAGTCTATGGCCTCGATCTGGTGGGACAAAAACGGCGATTTGAAGGCGCTTCACGATATTAATATCCTGCGCCTCGATTATATTAATGACCGTTCCCCAATCACGGGTAAACGCGTTCTAGACGTAGGCTGTGGAGGAGGAATTCTTTCGGAATCCATGGCAGCCATGGGCGCTGATGTCACCGGAATAGACATCGGAAAGGAGGCTTTGGCGGTCGCCGAATTGCATCTAAAAACATCGGGTCTTCACGTAAACTATGAGCTCAATACTGCTGAATCCTTAGCCCAGTCCCACCCGGAATCCTTTGATGTCGTCACGTGCCTGGAATTGTTGGAACATTTACCGCAGCCCTCATCAGTTGTCGCGGCATGCCAGAAATTGGTTAAGGTCGGTGGAGATGTGTTTTTCGCCACGATAAATCGCAATCCCAAATCGTTTCTGTTTGCCATTGTCGGTGCCGAATATATTTTGGGTCTGGTGCGCAGGGGCACCCACACTTACAGGAGGTTCATCAAGCCCGCCGAACTTGAGGGATGGGCAATTGCTTGCGGATTGGCACCCTTGAATCTTACCGGTTTGCATTACAATCCATTTCTACGAAAATACTCACTTGGCGGTAATGTGCATGTGAATTATATGATGCATCTCCGCAGGTTATGAATTTACATCAGATATATATTTTGTATTTTATAACAGATGGTTAGATCGTGGGTGCCACAGCATAATTTGCTCTAATCGAAAAAATTGGCTATAATTAATTATTGTTTGAGCACTTCAACCGTATTCTTTCAAACGGTTTTCGATTTAGCAGCTGGGAGGTACTCATGGCTGAATTTGAAATCGAATGCAGCGAATGCGGCT
>JASFPE010000209.1:0-9106 GCA_050116155.1 Desulfobacterales bacterium | reverse complement strand
CACCCATCATAAATTCTTTCACGCCCCGACCGATGCCATCGGGCAGTCCGCCATAGCCGGTGTCTTTCAATTTTTCTACCCCCAGGGCCAAAACGATATCATAGACGCCGGCAGCCACTGAATAGCAGGCCGCCCGAAACGCTTCGGTGGCCGTGGCGCAATAATTTTCGGTTCGGGTAACCGGTATATAGGGTAATTTTAGCGCCACCCCCAGCGGCACAGCGGCTTTGCCCACATTAATTTCATCGATATGGGTGCCGATATAGGCTGCCTGAATCTCTTTTTTCTCGATTCCGGCATCTTCCAGGCTTTCGACAAATGCTTCGGCCGCCAGATCATCTGCATAGGATTCCCAACGTTCTCCAAAACGGGTACATCCCATACCCAAAATGGCTACTTTGTCTTTAATTCCATCTGCCATTTATTCCACCTCCTTTATCGGAACCGCTTTCCAGAAATATCCGGAAATGTCCCGCTTCTCATCGTAATATTTTCTGCGAAAACTCATGGCAACCGGCATGCCGGTGGCAAGCTCATCTATATCACAGTCGGTAAAGTCAAACATCATCTTGCCGCCGCCTTCAAACTCCACCTGACCATAAACAGCCGGTGGATTTAAGGATGCTGCCAGCATATCGCCGGTGAAACTGGCAGTATGTCCGATTTTATCAGAGAATAGATAATTCTCCATTTCACCCACGGCTCCGCATTCAGCATTGACACATACCCGTTGGGGAGGAAGCTGGGGGCTGCCGCATTTTTTACATTTAGAACCCCAGAGCCCAAGGATCATCTTACGCGAGCGCCAAAAGGCCGACCAACGCGTCCAGGTGTCTTCCTCTGAGCGCAGGCCGGCATCGCCTGGTAAAATATTACGCCAGACCAGATACTTGGTGTAATTGTCCAGCTCTGCCTTTTTGGCAAGACTGGCTGATAGTCCATTTGTTTTCTTTTGTTTCGCGATGTTTTCAGTCACCTCGAAATAAAGCGCATCGCACCCACTGCCAAAACTTACCACCAAAAGCTTGTCTCCCGGTTTGGCCGTCTCCAGTGCATTGACCAACATCAGCAGGGAGTGGGCAGTGCCGCTTTGACCGACTTCAGTCTGTAAATTGGTCTGATCCGCTTCCGGTGCGATACCCAAAATCTTACCGAGTTTTCTGCGGGCAGCCACGTAATGGCAATCGTAAATAACTTTGTCGAAGGCATCAATTTTCAGGTTATACTTATCCAGCAAACCATTAATGGCCTCTGGAATAAACTGATCAAATCCCAGATCCCTGATCCAGCGGTCCTCCCACTGGCGATCAAATCTTGTGGATTGTCCTCGAAAATGATCGGCAAAATCATAGGTTACGGAATAAGATCCCTTGAATTCGGCAATTACATCGGCATCGCCGACAACCACCGCAGCCGCAGCATCCCCAAAAATCAACTCCTGGGGTGAAGATGGCTTCCCCAGCCTGCATTCGGATGCCGTTACCACAATATTGTTTAAATTTTTTGAGGCCACTCCGTCCAGGGCAGACAACAGGGCCGTCGTACCGGCCTTGAGGCCACCTGAAAAATCAGCGGTACGGATATGGTCATTCAAGCCCAGTGCTGCGGATACGATACCCGCATTGAGCCTTTCTTTATACGGCATCGTCGTAGAGGCAAAGTATACGGCCTGTAAAGTTGATCGATCCATCCCGTTGATGGCATTTAAGCCGGCAGCCACAGCCATGGTGATACTGTCTTCATCGAAATTGGCAACGGCCTTTTCACCTTTTGCATTGGCGATATTAGCCGGGTTCATCCAGCCCATTGCTTGATAAATCAGCATCCGGTTTAAACGGTAACGCGGTATGTAGCCGCCATAGGAACAAATTCCGGCCATGGGTCCTCCTTTCTTTTAGGTTGTGTTAATATTACCATTCTATACTATTACTCAGCAGATTTGTCACGTTGAGACAAGATAAAAAGTATAGATTTTGCCTTTTAATTTTCGCTTCCTTGGGATTAAAAATTACCCTGCTTTAAGACAGCGATATTCCCAGAACTTCTTCAAGGTCTTTTATCGCTATCTGCGGATCGGTCACTTTTATGGTGGTCATGCCCATGGCACGGGCCGGTTTCAAGTTGATACCGAGATCATCAAGAAAAACCACCTGCCCGGGCGCAACCTCCACAATTTCACAGGCCATTTCGTAAAAGCGGGGGTCCGGTTTGCGCACCCCGACATCGCTCGACGCAATGACATGGTCAAACAATTCCATTACTTTCTCAAATTCTGACGTGCGTTTTCCGGTCAGCTGCTCATCTGATCCGCGGCCTGTTTTCATGGTATTTGTCAGACAGGCGGTGCGAAAATTCCGATGGCAGCGTCGAAGCGCTTGAACCATTTCAGGCCGTAAATCTCCACCCAGAAGCTCCAGCACCTTAATTCCCCGGATCGGATGGCCGGCGAAACGCGTTTCCTGTTCAAATTCCCGATCAAATTCTTCAAGGGTGATGTCGCTGCGTTCAAACCGGGCCCAGGCATTGACGTCCGGATTGGTAGCGTTGATGGTGCGGATAAAATTTTGTGGCAGATGATGTTTGCATTCAAATTTATTGAACGCCTCAAACGGACTCGTCGTAATCACCCCGCCAAAGTCCCAAAACACCGCCTCAATCATGGTAATCCCCAATAGATTAACTCTTGGCTAAAAGGAAAAGAAAGAGCCAGTATTTCCAGTACCGATATTATTCACTAGCTTGAGGTTTGGCTTTTAATTTTTCCCTGTACTTCTTTACGAAAGGACCATTGGCACGCCATACCCGGCACGTATTGATCACGACCTTCATGGTTCTTTCAAAATATTTTGCCGGGTCTGACGGCTTCTGGGCCATGGTCGCCCATCCACCCTGTAACGCTGCCGGAGCCATGGCCGTTAACAGTGCCACCAGATGAGCACAGCCCTTGACGCCGCCGACCAGTTCTTTCACACGGGCCGTAAACCCTGCTGTAATTCTCATGCCCTTAACCGGTTCAAGGGAGGTGCGCGTATCCGGACATTCTTCCTGGGGTACGGTGGGCATTTCCACATCAATATCTTCAATGGTGAATTCCGGCCTGCGGACCTTCATCTGAATAATCATATGATGAACCGTTCCAGGCGGCGATGTTTCACCGGTCGGACGATAAATGTGATTGAATCGATCATCTTTTAGCCTTCCCTCCACCAGAAGAATATTCTGATCATAATCATAAGTCGATACTTCAATCTGACGTGTATGAATTTTGTTGTAATGATGTTTTTCCAAGTCAATCATGTTGTCCTCATTCACCCAGGTTGGCTGTAGCAGAATCTCCCTGCGATCGCTATTTGAAATTATATTTGCCGGTGGCACTTAAAGGCCCAGTTGCCGGGCAACTCGTTCCAGGTGGTAATCAGCATCTCCGAAGGCGATCTCTCCGGCTTTGGCTCGCCGATAGTATAGATGTACATCGACCTCTTCGGTAAACGCAATCGCACCATGAATCTGATGTGCCAGGCTGGTTACCCTGCGGGATGCGGCACTGGCCCATGCTTTGGCCATGGAAGCTTCCATGCTGCAGGGCAGCCCCTCTTCAATTTTCCATGCAGCCTGGTAGGTAATAAAACGCGACCCGTCCACGTCAACCACCATGTCGGCACAATGGTGCTGCACGGCCTGAAAACAGCCAATCGGCCGCCCAAATTGCTTTCTTTCTTTTGCATATGCGACGGTCATGTCAAAAGCCGTTTGAAGACAACCCACCAGTTCGGCGCATTTTGCCACTGCGGCCAGTTCCTGAAGCCTTTCCAAAATGTCTCCCGCTTGGCCCGCATTTCCGAGAACACTGTCTTTCGGAATTTTGACGTTGTCAAAAATGACTTCTGATTGCTTATCATATCCCAACGTATTAAACGGTGAACAATTAATCCCCGAACTTTGGGTATCGACCAAAAATAAGGACAGGCCCTTGGCATCCGATTCTGATGCATCTGCACGGACCACACAAATAATAAAATCGGCAATCTGGCCGTTTTCGACAAAAAGCTTTGTACCATTCAGAACATAATCATCTTTTTGCCGGGCTGCGGACATCATTATGTTTGAAACCCCATACCAGGAACCCGGCTCGGTTGTAGCCAGAGCCAGTATTAAATCACCACTTGCGATTTTGGGGAGTAACGCCTGCTTTTGCCTGTCATTACCGGCCAACAATATGGCTGCCCCCCCAAGCACAACAGTGGAGAAAAAAGGACCCGGGCAACAGGCAGCACCCATGGCTTCGAGAAGGATACAAAGATCCAGAAAGCTGCCCCCGATACCACCATACCGTTCAGGAATCATCACACCCATCCAGCCCAGCTCTGCCATGTGTTGCCAGAGTTTTCGGGGATAGCCCCTATCATCATCCCGCATCTCTCTCAAAAGCGATGGCGGGCATTCCTTTTTCAAGAAATCTCGGGCAGCGCTTTTCAAAATCCTTTGCTCCTGTGTAAGGTCGAGATCCATGTTTTATTTTCCCTTACATAATTGTATATGAATCAATTAAATGGATTATGCTAATACTAGGCCTAACATAAAAGTGCCTAAAGTGAACTAAAGTGCCTAAAATGCCTAAAATTCCGGAATCGCTTCGCTCTATCATTACTATTAAATGACAGAATTCCACAACTTTAGTCACTTTAGATCACTTCTACTTACGAGGTAATCCGAGCCCTCTCGTGGCAATGATACTTCGCTGAATTTCGGATGTTCCCGCGCCAATGGTGGCGGATACGCAATCCAGATAACCCCGGGGCGCCATGCCCCTAAAGGGGGTCCATTCTGATCCTGGCTCAAGTTGCCCGTAAGGCCCTAATATCTCCATGGCAACATTGGCAAGATGCCGGCTAAGTTCTGTGGTCGTAAGTTTTAAAACCGAACTCTCCACGTTGGGCACAAGTCCCTTGTCGAGCATTTCAGCAGTGCGCCAGAAAAACAGATACGCTATCTCAATCTTGGTGGCGATTTCGGCCAATTTATTGCGAACAAGAGGATCTTTTCCCAGTGGTCTGCCATCGCGCAGGGTTTGCCTGACAAATTTTACGAGTTCCTCGAAAACACGCCTGAAACCGCCGATACCTACAATAAGCCGCTCAAAGTCGAGGGCCGTCATTAAATAATAAAAGCCCCTATTTTTTTCACCGATGAGATTTTTTTTGGGTACACGCACGTTGTCAAAGAACACCTGGTTAAAAGAATGCACACCGACCATATTTATCAGAGGACGGATGGTGACACCGGGGCATTTGTTATCCACTACGAACAGACTGACACTGTGGTGGCGATGGGCATCTGGATCTGTTCTGGCGATTAACCAGGCATAGTCGGCCAGGTGTGCAATGGTGCCCCAAATTTTCTGTCCGTTGATGACGAATTCATGCTCCTCTTCGACAGCAGTTGTCTGTATACTGGCCAAATCAGAACCGGCATCCGGTTCGCTGTAAGCCAGCCACATTTCTATTTCGGCATTGGCAATGCGGGGGACCCAATCCCGTTTGTTTTCTTCGCTGCCAAACCTCAATATGGTTGGGCCGGCAATTCCGATGGCAATACCCGCCCCCGGTGCCCGGTAATAACTCATGCGTTCCTCAAAGATGGCCTGCTGCATATACGAGTGCGATTTTCCGCCGTATTCTTTCGGCCAGGCGATAGTCAGCCAGCCCTTCTGTGCCAGTTTACGCCTGAATTCCTTGGCCATAGATAGCAACTGCGGATCCTGAAATTCTATGGTGCCGTATCCCCCCGGCCAATGTCTCGATCTTTCCGGCCAATCCGGAGGTAATTCTTCTTTCAGGAAAGCTTCAATCTCCTCTCGGAAAACAAGCTCTTTATTGCTAAACCCAAATTCCATGGTTTTGTCCTTTTACGCTATAGATTTAACCATGCTTTATAAATGCTTCAAAGCCTCAGATCATGTTTGAGGGCTACATTTAAAATTAGGTTTGCCGGTTTGCCCGTTTAGCCCGTTCAAATAAGGAATGCTATCAAAGCCTAATATTGAATCGGCAAACGGGTAACGGGTCAACGGGCTCAACTATTTATTCATGGGCATCTTACCAATACTAAAAACATGATAAAGAAATTGAAGGTACTGAAACCTTTCTTAGGCATGCAAACTAACTTGCTGCCCTTCTCTTTTGATAATGCCTTCCTTTTCCAATTTAATGAGATGACTTTCAATGATGCCGCAGCCCGGAAAAAAATGAAGCAACGTGTTCTCAATTAACGTCCCAATGAGCCCCATACAGTGTTTGGGACCCTTCTGAAGTGACTCTATGAGAATAGATTCTCTTTGCAGCAATTTTTTTCTAATACCCTGAATGGCCTCATTTGCATTCTTCATCATCACACCATGCGCCGGCAACAACGTGGCAGCATTTAAAGCTTCAAGTTTGGCCAGGCTTTCAAGATAGGCAATCACTCCACCAGCAGCCGGCACATACCAGGCCGGGCTTTTTCCCACCAGGTCACCCGCAAGCAACAACTGCTTTTTGCTTTCATACAAAGAAACGTGTCCCGGTGAGTGTCCGGGGGTATGGACGATCTCAAATTCGAAACCGCCCAATTGCAGGATATCACCCTCCTGGATTTCTTGCAGGTCACCGGCGGCGCTCATGGAACAGCCGGAGTCTTCAAAAAATCTCAACAGTTCAAAATTTTGAAACGCATCATCACTAACTGAAGCTGCCCAGTATTGTTTTGCCAGCGGGATGTCAAAGGTCTCTTCCAACCTTAGCGGATCAAGTGCCGGTCCGACATCATGATGATGAATGAAGACTTTGGGGTTTGTTTTTTCTAAAATCCACCACATGGCGCCCATATGATCCGGGTGGGCATGGGACAATACCACGGTATGAAGTTGTTCAATCTTTAATTTCCAGTGCTGCAATCCTTTCTGAAGATAGGCGATCCCGGAAGTACTGCCACAACTAACGTCGACGAGTGAAAACCCGTTTTCATCAGGAATAATAAAAATATTTGCCGGGTTCGGCCAATTCGGCTCCTGGGCGAAGATCGTTAGAATCCCGTTAATGTTTTTATATTTAGATTCATCCATTTTTTGTTTTGGTTTCAGGTGCCTTCCTTCTGGTTTCGGGTGTCAGGTGTCAGGTGTCAGGATTCAAGTTTCAAGCTTCAGGGTTTTAAGCATGGGGCATGGGTAAAAGATTAAAAATTCAGGATTCGGAGTTGCACGTTTGATTTGTTGTGTTTTTAAATTCCTCAATCCCTGAATCCCTAAATTCCTGAATTCTTCTGGCAGCCCCCCTGACACCTGACACCCGACACCTGACACCTATATTTTTGTGAAATTCGAAACTCTTAATCTTCGATCCGGAGCTGCCTGCGGGATTTTTTCAAATCTTTTCGCATGAACCAGAGCATAAAATTCGGACTGATTCGTTGCAGCAACCATAGTAGTTTGGCAAACCAGGTGATGACGATAATCGCCTGGTTCCGTTGAACACCATGCAAAATTATCGATGCACATTTTTCGGGGGTTATCCCCAAACGATCCGGCAGCGATGCAATCGCTTTCTCCCGGTCTATTTTGATCATTTTGATATCAGCCAAAATAACAGCTGCTCCCCGGCGGGCTAGATCCTCACTCAAAGACCGTCCGATACCAGAGGCCGCACCGGTGACAATAGAGACCTTGTCTTTGAAGTAATCCATACCACCCTCCAATTCGATTTACCAGTGACAGTATGATCTAATAATAGTTAGACTAAGCGATTCCTCTGATGTTATTGACAAAAATTGATTTTTAGAAATACATATCAAGCTCGAGATGTCAATAGATGGTTGTTCTAGAGGCTCAGGGCCTTTTGAATTGGAATTTTAGATTTCTAATTTTGGATTGAAAGTCATAATAATTTAGGAATTACGAATTCAGGAATTCAGGAATTTAAAATAAGGATTAATTCCGAATTTTAATTCCTAAATCCCTCAATTCCCGAATTCATCAATTTTTGAATTCTGACACCTGACACCCGACACCTGAAACCTTTGAACCCTGCGTGCCGCGGTCTAGCTCGACAGAGCGAAGACGGGAACCCTGAACCTTTTTTCTATTTGACACATCATAATCACTCACCTATAGTTTCATTTCATTCAAATCCTTGAGGCAATAATGCTGTTAACATTCGCAGGAAAGGAGCGATCTCATGCAGGAGCTAACCGGAAAGCATTACATGATGTCTGCCCTAAAGCGGCAATACGCCGATCGGATTCCGACAACCGTTTTGATCGGGCCCTACTGTTCGCGACTTACCGATTACACGGTTAAGGAGATTCTAACTGATGCGCAAAAAAGCGCCGAGGCTCACCTGGCGTTTTATCATCGTTTCAAACCCGACAGCCTTATCATTTACAATGATATTTATCTGGAGGCTGAGGCTGTGGGATGCGAACTGGAGTTTCCCGAAGACCAAATTTCTCATCCGAAAACAGTTCCTGTGCAAAAAAGGGTGACCTTGTGGGATTGGATGTGCCAAACCCCAAAAAGGATGGGAGATTGCCTTATTATATCGAAGTGTGCGAAAAAGTATCATCCCAGGTGAGAAAAGAAACAGCCATCGGACTGGGTCAATCCGGACCATGGAATCTTGCCATGCATCTGCGGGGTGCCGAATCCCTCTTAATTGATACCGTCACCGATGCACCATTTGTGCATGATTTGATGCAATTTACCACCGAAGTGGTTCAGACAATCGGGGATGCCTTCATTGAGGCTGGATTTTCACCTTCAATTGGAGAGGCGTATGCCTCTTGCAGTCTAATTTCTCCACAAATCTACAAGGATTTCATAAAACCGTATCATCAACAGCTTTGTGACTATTTTAAATCCAAGAAAGCCTTTATGTCCCTGCATATATGTGGAGAGACCGATCCGATAATGGAAGATATTGTTGAAACCGGAATCGCATTCTTCAGCCTGGATGCACCATCCTCTTTGAAAAAATTACTGGAGATAGCTTCAGGGAAATTCCCAATCATGGGAAACGTGCCCACAACGCTTTTCAGCAGCGGAACACGCGAGGAGATGGAATCTGCCATACGCCAT
>JASFPE010000208.1:0-9115 GCA_050116155.1 Desulfobacterales bacterium | reverse complement strand
GACCACTCTCGATGTGCTCTTTCAATTCAAAGGCGGCATTGATAAAACCAATGGTTCCAACGGGATTCGAACCGCCGGCATAAAGAAAATAGGCTCCAGGGTGTTTCAACCGTTCTAAAAGATAGTATGCAATCACTGTTCCCCAAATCGTTTTTGAGTATCTTAGATTGGCCCTGTATTTTTTGAATAACAGCAAATTCTGCTTTACCTCCCGGGTAACCGGCTGCCAGAACAGGAGCAACGTGCAGGCGATGTTCAGTCGATTGCAAAAGATGGCGGTTGCCAGCCCGTGGTTGGTGCCGATTCCTCCAAAGGTTATCAGACGACCGGTTTTTCTGCGCCTGGCTTCGGCCAGAATAAATTCGAGCTTTCTGATTTTATTACCGCCGTAAATACGGCAAGACAGATCATCTCTTTTGATCCAGAGGTTTTCATAACCAAGCCCGGTCAGCGGCTGGATCTGAGTCGGGAAGTTACCCAGCGGAGTCCATGGGATTTTTTTTATCAGTTCAGGGTAATACCTGAAAAGTATCGGAATATCGGATGCTTCAGGCGTCCCAGTTTCTTTCATTTTGTCTCAGATCCTCCAATCGGATGCCTTGGGAGTGAAGACATTTTTTTCTGACCAGATAATAGGCAACGCCGGATATTACAAACACCAAAAAGCTGCCAATCTTCACCGGCGATTTTAAATCGTAAAGGATAATGATGCTGAAAAACAAAACCATCAGTATTCCCACAATTGGACAAAACCACAGCCAAAAACCTTTTAATTTAAATTCCGATCTGCGGTACTGTTCGGGATAAAGAATCGGCAAGCGGATGGATGCAATTTGTATGGGAATGAAAATGATTAATGCCCCCAGAGCGGCAAATGCGGAAAGTGTTTGCAATGAGAATCCCGAGATTATGCCTACCATGGAAAAAATCCAGATGCTGGCCAAAAAAATATGAGGTGTATTGAATTTTTTATTTATTTTCCCCATCCAGTGCGGCAGAAGTTTGTCATTTACAATCATAAGCAACGATTTAGTACCCACAATAAATAGTGCATTCAGGGTCGTTGTTAATGCTAAAATGGCACCACCGGTGATGAAGAAGAGTAGCCCGACTTTGCCGGTGGTAAATTGACAGACTTTGATTAAGGGTTCTTCCGATTCCAGCAAGATTTGCGGAGCAGCGGCACCGACAGTGGAGACGGCCACCACGACATAGATAATTAATACAATTGGAAACGCAATAAAAAAGGCTGCGGGAATAACTTTGCCCGGGTTAATGATCTCTCCACCGAGTTCGATGATCCCGTTTGCCCCCCCATAGGTAAATGTCAGCAAGGCTGTTCCAAGGAAAAGATTGGGCACGCCCTGTGCGAACATGTTTGAAAAGTTTTGCGGGTCGATGACCTGCAGTCCTGATACGGAATAATAAATCAACGCCGAAATAAGGGTTATCACAAAGATGCCTTGAATTTGAGCCGCAAGCTTTACACCTAAAAGATTGATGACAAAGATAAAGGTCACTATGGCGATCGCAACCACCGGAGCCGAAATGTTCGGCAGCAAAATCTGGGCATATCTGGCACAGCCCAGCGCATACAGCGGAATTTGCCCAACGAAGGATGACAGTGCATATACCCAAATACCAACGAATGCCAGTCCGGGTGACACCATTCTGCTGGGATATTTGTAATTCGCGCCGGTTGTAGGGATGGCCGATCCCATCATGGCCACCGGAAGCATACTCAAAAATACGGGAATCACCGCCAATGCATAGGCCACCGGCAATGCCTGTCCGACTATTTTATATACAATACCGGTGAAAACAAACACGCCGCCGCCGATGGTAAAGCCGATGGCGATGAATGCGATTGCCGGAAGTCTCAGAACACGTTTTAATTCAGCAGGCATCTGATAACGACATTTCTACTTCAGAATTTGATGTTTTTGGATCAGTAACTGCACTGCGGTGCGTTGCATGCTTAACCTATTTTCAATAGGCAGTGCTGTTGGTGTTTCAACGGTAAAGACGTGCGGGCTGTTGTATAGCCGATAATAGTTGGCGATGCTGAGTTGCCTGGTAAGCCGCATGTACCATAGGCCCCACATCGGCGCATCAATAATACCATGTTCGGTGTTTAAAATCACCATGTTGACATTTTCCTCGATGGGATATCCCAATTTTTCAACCGCAGCAACGACTTTCTCACAGGTGATTTTACTTGGTTGTCCATACTGGTAAAGATAGAAACCGCTGGCGGATGGATCTTCATGCAGATCCAGCATGAGATCCCACTGCATTTCGCCAACGAATGTGCGAATAATTTTGGCTTCTTGGGAACGCAGGGTTGCAAAATCGCGATTGATATCGATGCCGTCCTGATTGAAGCGAATGTCGTGGGACAATCCCCAGGGATTTACGACCGGAATAATGTCAAATGCGGTGCTTGGATAAAGAGAGGGGCTTTTTGCCAGTTTTTCAATCAGCTCCATAACATAATAAACACCTGCCGGTTCATTGCCGTGGATTCCTGCGTTTATCAAGATTTTAAAGGATATGGGCAGTTGCGGTCGGAAGGAAACCCACCAAATGGGAGCCTGGAAGTTTCCATAATCGACATTACCTATTTGTTTTATTGATAGATGTGTTGAGGATGAAACGGCCCTTCGGATTCGCTTTTCCATTTCAGAAAAATCTCGAGCCGGGACGATATCCTTCTCAAATGGCTTATGATGCCCGCTGGCGCAGAAGGTAATCAAAATCGCCAGACTGCATAGCAAAAGCCTTTTTATAGTCTTTGTTAATAAATCAACCATTTAACCATTTAACTATTTATCGATTTGACTATTCTAAAGGAGCGTTAGCCCACCTGGCTTTCCTTTCTCCTTTTAATTTCCAATGCGGCTTTGAGTCCCTTATCGCGGATGACTTTTAACTTCAGGCGCGTTTCGGTGATTTTGAAAAACCGTTTTCCATATTTGCGCAACAATGACGGATTGATTTCAAAACCGAGTCCCGGGCGCCGAAACGGCTGCAGCATACCTTCTGTATCCGGTAGAATCGGGTCAATAATCCCCTCCCTGTATTCCGGAATCCATGATGGCGCCTCCAGGGGATACTCCAGCGGCAGTTGGTTAGTGGTGTCTGCCAGCACCATATTCCAGTTGATGTAAAACCCGATACCATTGGTCCAGGTGTGCGGTGAAAACAGTCGGTCGTTTTGATGACACATATCAATCACCTGCCGAACTTGAGCTATTCCGCCGGCGAAGGTGGCATCCGGCTGGTAAATATCAAAGCAATCTTTTTCAAACATAATTTTAATTTCATCCAAGCCGTAGTTTAGCTCTGCACCGGAAATTTTAACCTGTGAGGCTTTCTTTAAGGCTGCATTGCCATCGTAATCTTTTGAATCCAGCGGTTCTTCCAGCCATTCAATCCCGTTGTCATAACATGCAGATGCAAACGCCTTGGCACGCTCAAGGTCCCAGGCCGGCACCTGATCCACAATCGAGACCAGCCACCCCTGATTGGCATCCACACCGAGTATCAAACGATCGCCAACGCCTTTTCGAATCGTCTCTATGTGACGAATGTCATCCTTGAGGTCGATATTTTTTACCCGCAGTTTGGCTGTTTTGTATCCGTGTTCCTGTATGGCGAGTAGTTCGTCCACCCGTTTTTCAGGTAGATGCATTTCACCGGTGGATAAATATACCGGAATCGGCCGTGCCTCGCCGCCCAGCAGTTCATAGACCGGCTTTCCGGCTACTTTTCCCGCAATGTCCCAACAGGCGGGTTCAATCCAAAAATTGCGCCATCCTAAATATCCGGCCTGTTTTAACAAACTCTGGATACGGTCGATGTCGCTTGGATCTGCTCCCATCAGATACCCGCCCAGCAGATCTCCCAACCCCGAACGTTCCTTGCCCATAGCCACGCCGGCGGAATACCCTTCAACGCCTTCGTCAGTGACTATTTTAATCAAGGTGAATCGATTATGGGTTTGTGGATAACCTGGAATCCAGGTTGGCCAGAAAGTTTCTTCCAAAGGGACAGAGACATGATAAAGTTCAATGACGGCTATTTTCATTGGTTCCCCCCAATAGCCTTAACGTTTCACCACAGAGAACACAAAAGAGCTGAGAGTTATTTAAGTCTGTCGTCAAGTCAGCTGGAGAAAGCTTTAGATATATATTATCTCTGTGATCTCTGCGGTTAAATTAATCCTTATCTGCGATGATCCATACCGTATATTTCCCATCTGTTTCAATACGCACCGAAACCTCGTGCGAGACAATCATGTTCCGAATCTCTTGCGGCGCATAGAACCGGCTGCGCATCAGCAGTATTTTTTCTATTAAGGCCAGAATTTTCACCCCTTTGTGGCTGTAATCCGGTTCTTCGATGACCATTCTTCCACCGGTTTTAAGTACCCGCACAAGATCTGAGATTGCCTCCTTTTGATTACAGAAATGATGCAGGGCATCGACGACCAGGACCCGGTCGAAGCTTTGATCATCAAAAGGTAGTCGCTCAACATGGGCGCACACCGGACTGAGGTTCTTTGCATGAGCCTTTTGCAGCATCCGATGGGAAAGATCGCTGACGACGGTGTGTTTTATTAATGGGGTCAACTGGCAAGAGACGCGACCTGTACCCCCACCCGCGTCCAGCAGCCACCCATTAGCAGGCAATTTTAAAAGACGGCGTAAACGGGAGCTGTCCGGCGGCCCTATGAGGCGGTCATAAAACGATGCAATCAGATCAAAGTGGTCGAGCATCCCGAAAGACGTCCTGTCGTTATACTTTTGCGGTGCAATAGAAGATAGTCTTTGAATCTTGAATTCGAAAGTGATAATACGCAGTGAAGGGCTGTGTTGCAAGGATAATTCAATAGAAGCCGGGGGCAATATTGATTTAATTTTTGATATTGGCTATACTGAAAACATAAGCTAATGCATATTTCGCGGGGCTGCGGGAAATCACAAGGTTATAATTTTCGCTCCGCAAATCAGGTCGAAAGGCCCCCCTGGCAGTCACTCTTCCTAAGGAGATGTTTATGACGCATTGCGTTTTATTAAATGCCGATTACACGTTTTTAAATGTGGTTCACTGGAAGAGGGCGGTCTGTTTGCTGGCCAAAGGCAAGGTGGAGGTCATCAAAGATTCTGCCAAAACCATCAAAAGTTCCGGTGGTGCTGAGTTTAAAATTCCGGCTGTGATGCGGCTGATCAAGTTGATTCGAACCATTTACCGGACCGGTGTGGCATTTTGCAAAAAAAATGTTCTTATTCGAGATGGATTTCGATGCGCTTACTGCGGATCACAGAAGTTTCGACTTACCATCGATCATATCATACCAAAATCAAGAGGGGGTAAATCGAATTTTGACAATTGTGTGGCGGCATGCAAGCCGTGCAACACCAAGAAGGGTAATCGATTGCCCAGTGAGGTCAGCATGTTCCTCAGGTCAAGGCCTCATCAACCAACGGTTTCAGAATTTTTACGATTAAAACTCCAAAAGCTTGGCATCAATGATCTCCTCAGAGATCTGGGGGTATATTAAGTCCTTTTTCAATATTCAATAATCAATTCCGGCTTAGCCGGAGAGGGGTTTTTATGAAAATTATCGTTGCCGGAACAGGATATGTTGGGCTCGTTCATGCGGCTGTATGTTCTGAATATGGGCATGAAGTATATGCGTATGATATCGATAACGCTAAGATCAGGGCATTTTCCAGTGGAAAGCCCGACCGGATCGAAAAATATGTCAACGAGCCGGGACTGGCCAATATTATCCGGGAGACGCTGAACAAATCCTTATTTTTTTCTTCAGATCTTAAAGCTATTGTTGAAGGTACCGATGCGATTTTTTTGTGTCTGCCGACACCATCAGACCATGATGGCTCCACCAATCTAACATTCTATGATGCGGCCGTTGAAAATATTGCCGAAACTCTTGAAGGTCGCAAGAATAAACGCCGAATTGTACTCATCAATAAGAGCACCGTGCCGATTGGAACCGCTCGCCACATGCAGAACATCATGAACGTTCACGGGGTCGAAAACTTCGGCGTGGCCTCGAATCCCGAGTTTCTGGCAGAAGGCAGTGCGGTGGTCGATGCCCGCAAACCGGATCGGGTGGTGGTCGGTTGTGACGCTGAAGAGGATTTTAAGATTTTGCGTCGTGTTTATTCCCAGTTCGTTAACCATGTTCGCATTAAATATATTGAAACTACGCCGGAGACTGCTGAAGCCATCAAATATGTCGCCAACACCATGCTGCTAACCTATATCTCATTTTGGAATGGCGTGGGTGCCAAAATCGGGGAAAACATGCCCAATGTCGAAATCGATGATCTCAGGCTGGGCGTTACCGCCGACGAGCGCATCAGTACCTGGGGCTCATTTGTCAGCAATGGCGCCGGTGGAAGTTGTTTCGGGAAGGATATTTCTTCTTTGATTTATCAATTGCGTCGTGCAAATGTGAGCACCAAAATGCTGGAAGCCTCATTTGAAGTCAATGAATATCAAAAGGTTTATCTTGTTGACCGTGCTATTACCGAGGCTGGATTCAAATTCAATAACAAGGTAGTGGCTGTATTAGGCCTGGCGTTTAAAAAGCATACCAACGATATGCGGGATGCCTCATCGATCAAAGTCATTGAAACATTGCTTGGTAAAGGGGTGGCTGCTATCCATGCTTATGATCCGTTAGCCAATCAGACGGCCAAGGAAGTATTTGATCCCTCGAAAAACATCCTTTTCGAAAAAATCCGTTATTTTGATTCTGCCAAAGAAGCCCTTGCCGGAACGCATGCCTTGTTTATTTCTTCCGATTGCGAGGAGTTTCGCGGCTTTTCCCGCACCATTGAGGATACGGTGAAACCCCCTTATCTGGTGATGGATGGAAGGCGCATGATACCGGACTACGATGAGCTGGTTGCAAAAAAATATAGCTACCTGGCGGTGGGTTCTATGGTGATGACACCGAATGAAGGTGAAGCGGTTGCGAAAAAGGTAAAACTGAAGTCGGTTGCGGTTTAGGAACAAGCGATATGAAGGGAATCATTTTAGCCGGTGGTCATGGTTCGCGTCTTTATCCGATTACCCGTGGCATCAGCAAACAGCTTTTGCCTGTTTATGATAAACCCATGATTTATTACCCGCTATCGGTTTTGATGCTAACCGGTATCCGGGAAATACTTATTATATCCACCCCTGAAGACCTGCCCATATTTAAAAGGATGCTGGGCAGCGGCTCCCAGCTGGGACTGAATTTTTTTTACGCCGAACAGCCCCGACCCGAAGGATTGGCTCAAGCCTTTATTATTGGCGAGAATTTTATGGGCAAAGAGACAGTCTGTCTTATTCTTGGCGATAATATCTTTTATGGACATAATCTTTCGTCGCTTCTACAAAATGCGGCTGGTTTATCCCAGGGCGGACTGATATTCGGATATATGGTAAAGGATCCTGAACGATACGGTGTGGTTGAATTTGACGCTAATGACAATGTCATCTCCATTGAGGAAAAACCGAAAGCGCCCAAATCCCATTATGCGGTTCCGGGCATTTACTTTTACGATAATGACGTTATCGGCATTGCCAAGGCTCTCAAGCCTTCGGCGCGCGGTGAACTTGAAATAACTGACGTCAATCTGCAGTACCTGCACCGCGGACAACTCAAGGTCCAGTTGCTGGGAAGAGGTTATGCCTGGCTGGACACCGGAACCCATGAGGCCCTCCAGCAGGCAGCCAGCTACGTCCAAACGATTCAGGAAAGACAGGGGCTCAAGATTGCCTGCGTGGAAGAGATCGCTTTTCGGCTCGGATATATAGACATCGAGCACCTCAGGCATTTATCCACTGATATGATGCAAAACGATTACGGCCGCTATCTGATGCAGGTAGTTAGAGAAGAAGAACAAAAGGAGAAATAGATTCCAAGGTTCCACCTTTAAAACCTTTGGTATTCCCGCTTGGGAACAGGACTGGAAAATACACCGCAACGTGCCGACCGTGGTCAGGAAAAAGAAAAGCTCTTGGATCAACTTCTGCCATTTGGGTATATGTAAGCGAATCCCTATCATCAACCTCGCCATTTCCGTTTAATATTACCAAGGTCGGGAATAAGGTATCGGGTGTCATTTGTCAGGATAATCAATGTAGGAATTGCGAATTTAGGAATTAAAAAAATGACAATTTAGGATCGATTTAGTCCTTTCCGTTAATTCCTGAATTCTTAAATCCCTAAATTCCTGAATTCCCGAATCCTCTGTCTTCTGACTCCTGACACCTGACACCTGAAAACCAAACCTTAAACCCTGAACCTCGGAATATGTATTTGCTTGACACCTTTGTGAATTGTGAGTAAAAATTGCAGTTTTAAATACGATTATCCGATTGTGGAGGATTCAATGGACTACAAAAAGACGCTTAGCCTTCCGGTGACAAAGTTTCCCATGAAGGCGAATCTGGCAAAAAGAGAACCGGAGCAACTGAAGAAATGGGAAGAAATGGGGTTGCACACTCAGGTTCGAAATTCGTCCAAAGGCCGGGAACTGTTTATTCTGCATGACGGCCCGCCTTATGCCAATGGCTATATTCATATCGGTACGGCCTTAAATAAAATTTTAAAGGATATTATTGTTCGATCAAAGCAGATGACAGGATATGACTCTGTTTATGTGCCGGGCTGGGATTGCCATGGGCTTCCCATTGAGCACAATGTGGACAAGGAGCTTGGAGACAAAAAGAAAGATTTTTCCATGGCCGAGATTCGGCGACAGTGCAGAGCCTATGCCGAAAAGTTTATCGATATTCAACGTGAAGAGTTCAAGCGCCTGGGAGTGATGGGAGACTGGGAGGATCCGTATTTAACGATGAATTACATGTATGAAGCAATCATTGCCAGAGAATGTGGCAAATTTGCTCGGGATGGCAGCCTTTTCAGAAGTAAAAAACCCATTTATTGGTGTTTTACCTGTCAGACTGCGCTGGCAGAAGCCGAGATTGAATATCATGATGAATCCACCCATTCCATTTTTGTAAAATTCCCGATGATAGACGATCTTAGTCAGGCATACCCGGAGTTAAGCGGCAAAAAGGTGTC
>JASFPE010000207.1:0-9134 GCA_050116155.1 Desulfobacterales bacterium | reverse complement strand
ACCGCGGAAGGAACCGGTAGTCCATCAAAATCGATATACTAGTTGAGGAAGGCTCCGGTTCCAAGGTTCATAAAAAAAAGGGTTCAGGTGTCAGTGTTCAGTTGTCAGCAGTCAAAAGACTGAACGCTTAGGGCATAGCGCAAAGCGTATGATGATCAAAAAATCAAAACCAAGATTTAATTAAACCCTGTGCTCTGCGTCATTCAAAATCCGTAGTCCGTTCCTGACACCTGAAACCTGACACCTGAAACCAATAAAAAAAACAGTATTTCGATCCAATTCCCTAACGGTTTTTAACTACTTGATTCCTTGGAAATACGCCTTCGTTCCTCATCCCGAATTTCCCGCCGCAGGAGCTTGCCGACTTTAGATTTGGGCAACATATCCCGGAATTCGATATAAGCAGGGACTTTATAGGAAGCCAGTCGATCCCGACACCATTGAAGCAAATCGGCCCCTCCCACGCCCCGGGCGTCTTCTTTCAGAACAACGATGGCTTTAATACGCTCACCCACACGATCATCCGGAACACCAACCACACAGGCTCCGATAACCGTGGGATGGTCTTGAAGCACGGCTTCCACCTCGGAGGCAGAAATTCGAAAGGCTTTATGCTTGATGATATCTGCTGAACGTTCCACATAAATAATTTCACCATCTTCATCCTGCCGCACATAATCACTCATGCGGTAATAGATCGTTCCATCAATATCGACATACGAACGCTCGGTTTCCTCCGGCTTCTTCCAATATTCTTTTACGGTGTATGGCGATGTGACCAGCAATTCACCGATTTCGCCTGTGGGGACAGGTTCGAGGGTTTCGGGATCAACGACAATACATTGTCTGCTTTTTAAGGGCAGCCCCAGAGTTGTAGGTTTGGGGTCTTCATTAATTCGACTGTAGGTCACATGGCCCGCCTCAGTGGAGCCGTAAACCTGATAAATGGGAATACCGAATCGCTCACGCCAGCGGTTGAATATCTCGATAGGCAAGACATCGCCACCGCAATAACAATAGCACAGTGAACTGAGATCATATTTATCCAGGCGGTCGTTATCCAGAACCATCCGGTACAATGCCGGCACACCGAGGAACCAGCGCACACGATAACGTTGAATCGTCTCGAGAATGGCATCGATTTGAGGCACTGGCATCAATGCCGTGGTGTTGCCCTTATTCAATCCTAAGGACATCAGCAAACCCAATGCCATAATATGAAAAAGCGGATTAACCGCTATATACACATCCCCTCCCTCTTTGAGATGATCACCCGCCACATCATCGGTCACATCATTCACATAGGATACCATTCCGACATGATTTCCCGGAACACCTTTGGGAAATCCGGTGGTTCCGCCGGTGTATAAAATGTAGGAAAGATCCTTGACAGGGTCCAGTTCAACCGGCCTTTTCATGGGAGGGCGCTTTAAAAGCGATGTGAACGCATAAACCCCCTCGTCCCAGTCAACCTTACCGTTGGGAATTTTATCAAACAGGGTACCTAAATAGCGCTTCCAAAATGGCAACAAATCAACTAAATTGGTGACAATGATTCGTTTGAGTCCGGTATCCGCAAAAACTTCTTTAGCATAACAAAAATTTGTGTCCTGGCAGATGATCGTTTCAGCACCAGAGTCATTGATCATATAATCCAGTTCATGGGAAGTATAAATCGGTGAGACCGGCACAAGTACCGCCCCAATTCTTTGAATTCCCAGGAAGGCAATGACCCATTGAATACAGTTGGGAATGTAAATCATCACCCGGTCGCCCTTTTTGACACCCAGATCAACCAGGGCACCGGCAAATCGCTCTCCCAGGTTACGCAAGTGCGAAAATGAAAACCGTTGTCCGAGAAAAATCACTGCAGTTTTATCCGGATAGCTTTCACTCATCCGATCGAAGCGCGTAAAGGTAAGTTCATTTTCCAATGCTTCTGCACCCTGGTTCATTGTCTTAAAAACTCCTTAATCCGTCTGAGTCGAATCAAAAAAGTTATGCGCATTAACTTCATTCCTACTGGATTCAGCGGCTGAAAAACATGAATATCGAACAAGGAATTTCGAATTTCGAAGGAAGGTCCTCTCGAGGCAGAATTTCTAACTTCGACATTCAAAATTCGATATTCGTTATTCGTTATTCTATTTTTCAAAATTATATTCAGATACCGATATTGCAAAATAACAGCTCGGTCCGCATATACCCAATTTATATACCAAAATAGGCCGACCTGACATCCGGATTATTGAGCATCTCCTGCCCGGTTCCCTCCAGTACCGCTGCCCCGTTTTCCAGAATAAAGGCATAATCAACAATGGGCAACACCGGCCGAGCATACTGCTCGGTGACAATAATGGAAATCCTCTTTTCATCCCGTATTTCTTTGGTTGCCCGAACCAGAACAGCCTGAATCAAAGGGCTCAAACCTAATAATGGCTCATCCAGAAGCAACAGTTTTGGCTGGGCCATCAAGGCGCGTCCGATAGCCAGCATCTGCTGTTCCCCGCCGCTTAAAAAGCCCCCGATTCGTCCTTGAAGCTTTTCCAGGGCCGGGAAAATTTTGAAAATATACTCTAGTGTTTCTTTGGCCTGGGCACTAGAAGCCAGATAGCCGCCTATCCGTAAATTTTCCAGTACGCTGCATTCTTTAAAGATTCTACGTCGTTCCGGGCAAAGAACAATGCCCTTTTTTGCCCGTTTGGCGGGTTTCAGATCCATAATTTCTTTGCCAAGATAGGTAATGCTTCCCAGGACACTGATGCGCTCTCCACCGGCCATTTCTTCTTTTTTGCGGATATCTTCCATAATTCCGGATAACGTATACATCAGGGTGGATTTGCCGGCACTGTTGGCCCCGAACACCCCGACGATTTGATTTTCAGCACATCGGATGTTGACGTTGTTGAGGGCCAGCATATTTTCGTAAAACACCATCAGCCCGATTGCTTCAAGCATGTTCCATTACCTCCTCAACCTCCTCGGAGCCGAAATATGCTTCTTTAACTTTCGCATCCGCCATGACCTCTTCGGCCGTTCCTTCCATGAGCTTTTCACCGAAATTTAATACCATGATACGATTGGCCACCCGAAAGAGTTCCCTGAGGCGATGTTCGATCATAATCAGCGTGATGCCTTCCATCTGCAACCGCTCTATAAGCGGTACCATGCTGGCAATCTCACTCATGCTCAATCCTGAGAACACTTCATCGCAAATGATAATTTCCGGATTTAACGCCAGACAACGCGCAAGCTCCAGGCGTTTCAGATAGCCGGTGGGTAGATTGGAGGCAATTTTATAGGGCACAAATGACTCTCTTTCAAAACCCAGCTCTTCCAAAATATCAATACTGACCGTATTGCGATCCCCCAGTTTGCCGCCGCCCCTCCAGCCACCGGTGCGCCTGGCTCTGGGGGCAAATAATGGAATCACCAGATTTTTATAGGCCGGCAGGCTATAATAGGGACGCATGATTTGAAAGGTGCGCGTAACTCCCATGTCGGCAATCTTATGGGCGGGTTTGCCGCTGATTTTCTTTCCGCGATAGAAGATTTCACCGGAGGTCAGCTCGATAAAGCCCGTGATACAATTGACCAGGGTTGTTTTACCGGATCCATTCGGCCCGATGATACCCAGGATTTCGCCTTCGTGCAGATCGAAGCTCACGTCGTCTAGAGCAAAAATCCCCCCAAATGCTTTGGTAACCTGATTTACCTGAAGAATTGGCGCATTGCTCATACTTTTATCCATTTCTCAAATTGATGATATTTTTGCATACCGTAGACCATGATTCCTTCGCTGCGAAAGATAATAAACGCCAGCAGGATCAGTGCATAAATGACGATGCGCAGGGTTCCAAAATCCCGCAACCATTCATTCAGCGGCACCAATATAAATGCCCCCAGCACCGGGCCCACCAGCGTTCCGGCACCGCCGATGACCGTTGCGGCTATCGGAAGAATGGAGAAATCCAGTGCAAACGACGATAATCCGGCCCACTCGAAAACATGTGCCAAATACGCACCGGCCAGACAACCCATGACCGAGCCGATGAACACCGCGATCGTTTTATAGTAGGTAATACTCATCCCCGAGGCTCTGACAGCCTGGTCGTTGTCCTTAACGGCCCTTAACACCAGACCCAGATCCTGATTCACCAGCCTGCGAATGCCGAACAGGAAAGCAAGCAGCATGATGATAATAAAATAATGATTGGTAAAATTGGTTACACCGACCATCCCATCGGTGCCGCCGAAGATATCCAGCGCCTCGATGACCCGCGTAAACAAAAGCGGGTACATGAGGGTAACGATGGCAAAGTAAACCCCTCTTAAGGGAAGACAGGGAAGTAAAAGCAGTGTACAGATACATGCGCCGAGTAATGTGGCAAGGGGGATGGACAGCAATGGCGGCAATCCCAGAACCGTATTTAGGATCGCCGCTAAATAACCCCCGATCCCGACAAAAAAAGCGCCGCCCAGAGACACGAGGCCGACAAAGTGAGCCAGAAAATCAAAACTCAGGGTCAAAAGGGCGTAAATACAAACATAAGAAACCACCTTTTGCCAGTATGCGGGTACCACCAGGGGCAGAATCAGCATTCCGACAATCAGCACCGCCCTGGGAAACACCAGATAGCATATTTCCCGCAAGGACATGAGGGCATAGATCCCATCAGAACGAACCTTTATCCCGCGATCCAATCTCTCCTTGCGGCGCTGCACAGAATTGGCAGTCATACGCGTTCTTCCAACTCCTTCTGCCGGCCGAACAGTCCCGAAGGTCTTATGATTAGTGTAACAATGATGGCCAGCAATGCGATCACCGACTTAAAATGGGTTCCCAGATAAACTTCCGTCAAAATCTGGGCAAAACCAATCAACAACGCGGCCAGAACGGCTCCCATCCAACTGCCCAGGCCGCCGACGATGCAGACAGCAATGGCTAAAATCAATACATTATAGCCGGTTTCCACAACAATGTTGCCCAGCGGCAGCAATAACACAGCGGCCAAACCGGCCAGCATGGAACCAACTGCCATGGCCACGATGGCCATGCGATCGGAATCGATGCCCAGCATCAAGGCGGCCCGCTCATCCTGGGCCATGCCGCGCAGGGCCAGACCCGTGCGCGTGTAATGGGTAAAAAGCCAGAGGAAACCCACCAGGGCTGCCCCGCAAATCAAAACGACGATGCGATGCAGATCCACCGGTACCCCGGCAATGAAAATAGTTCCCTGTATGAAGGTGGGCAGCGTATAGGTCATGCCCTTGAATCCGCCCCAACGCAGACCTTCCAGAATGGCCAATCCGATGGCATAAGAGGCAATGATTTCAGAAATGGCCATTCCCCGCACCCGAATCAGAATAAACTGGTAAATCAGCGCCCCAATGCATCCGATGACAATGATAGACAGGAGAATGCTGATGAAATAATTCACCCCCCAGCTTTTGAGAAAACTCCAGGCGATAAATCCGCAGATAATATACAAGGCGCCATGGGCAAAATTGGGTACCCGGCTGGTGCCGTACACCAGGGCAAATCCCAGGGCTATCAGGGCCAGGGAAATGCTGTGAATAGAACCGTAAATGAGTATTTCGATGAAAATATCCATGATGTTACTTATTGGTGCGCGGTGCGGGGTGCGGGTTGCGCGTTATAAGACACCTAAGCGGAGTACCACGCACCACGCAACGCGGAACACTAGCCGCGAAACCCGCAACCCGTAACTCGGAACTCGGAATAGGCTATTTCATCCAGGGCGGCAGTTTGATCTCTCCCATCGCGATTGATTTGGGGAATACCACCACGCGTTTACCGGCCTGCCACTGAAAGATCGAGCCTACGGCGCCTTCCTTCGGATCCAGGCTGGGAATAACCTGATGGCTTTTGGGATCGAATTTGATGCGACCATAGACGCCCATCAGGTCGGTCTTTTCCAGGGCCGTAACCACCGCATCGGAATCCAGTGTGCCGGCCTTTTCAATGGCATCCTTCAAAACATAGACGGCCATATAACTGGTTGAGGTGCCATACCCTTCTGGTTCTACCCCCCACTTTTTCTTATAGGCGTTATAAAATTTCATGGTCCAGTCGGTGGCATTCGAAGGTGCATTGCCGGCATTAGCGACATTGGCCAGTGTAAATTCACCTTTTCCCTCGGTGGCCTTCCAGAAACCCGGTTGTTCGGCGGCGGCAATGATGGAGCCGAAAGGAAGGGCCGGGACTTTCATGTCATACCATTGTTTGAGCAGGATAGAACTCTCCGGCATATCCATGCATATAATGATAACCTGAGCTTTTTCCCTGCGGGCCTTCAACAGCCCCATGGAAAAATCGGTAGACCCGGTAGGATAAATTTCCGGCTCTCCGATAACCGTCCATCCTTTTTGGGCCATCACTTTGGCAAAGATACCGCCAAAGGCACGTGCATGGGCGACATCCTGGATCATAATGTACACTCTGTTGAGGCCGAACTTCTCTCCGATTTCTACCAATGCGGGGATTTGCTCGCCAATCGCAATCCATTTGGCCTCACTGGTGATCCGGAATAGATATTTGTATTTATCATAATTTTCGGCAACGCGGGCGTGGTAAGCCGGTGTCAAAACTCCGGTGGTCAGAATGGAAATCTTTTTATATTTAGAAAGTAAATCCATGGCAGCCAGGCCGGCTTCCGAA
Organism: Desulfobacterales bacterium; assembly: GCA_050116155.1. GTDB lineage: Bacteria > Desulfobacterota > Desulfobacteria > Desulfobacterales > JAHEIW01. Next base: position 2,452 of record JASFPE010000207.1, on the reverse strand, counting down.
CGCACCGGTCCGCCCATGATAAAGTCGGCTTTTTTTTCTAAAATCAGCTTTTCCACTGCCAGAAGGGCCTCACTGACCGGCACGCCGGGCTCCAGGTCGCGGGTATCGATGACTTCAACTTTGAACGGACGCTTGGTACCCCCGACATTTACGCCACCGGCGGCATTAATTTCTTCGATCGCCAGCCGCATACCGCGTTCAGCATCCCATCCATACAAAAACGCAGTCGAAAGCGGAGCGCCAATCACAATAGGGTCTGCGGCCATTACGATTTTGCCGGGCAGAATGAGCAAAATCCCCATCAACAGTATTAACAGAAATCTACTATTTTGTAACTTCATGGGTAATCCTCCTTTCTTGATAAATTAAAATTTAGTTTTTCGAGATTTTCGATCAAATTACAATAAGATATCCGGTTCAGGTTCAGATTTTGCGAGTATATAGAGGCCGAATTTAATTGTCAAGCCATCAAATTTATGAATAGAGTTCAATAGCTGAGGAGAAATACTGTTTCAATTTCACGGGTAAATCTTGGGCTGGACGAGCACGGCGATTTGACATATAAGTAAATATCAATCATCGTTTTATTGCCTGTAATAGATAACAAACCACAAATGTTGATGAAAAATGGGTGATATCAAAGAATTTCCGCTTCGATACAGATTATTCCTGAAAGCCTACCAGTGGCGTCGCGTCAAACCGGTACCCTGGACACCATTAATGAAACCACTTCATGAGTGCAAAGCTGCTCTGGTTTCCAGTGCCGGGTTTGTGACACCCGAACAAAAACCGTTTGATGATGCAATCCGGGGCGGTGACACCAGCTTCCGGGATATCCCATCAAACAGTGATGTCTCTGAGTTGATTGAATCACACCGCAGCGACATCTTCGACCACAGTGGCATGCGACAGGACCCCAACCTTGCCTTTCCCATCGACCGGATGGCGGAGCTGAATCGCTCCGGTAAAATCGACTCGGTGAACCATCGCCATTTATCATTTATGGGGTCCATTACGGCACCCGGGCGCCTGATAAAACGAACCGCACCGGAGGCTGTGCAACGATTGGTGAACGACAAGGTGGACATCGCGATCCTCATCCCGGTCTGACCGATGTGTAACCAGGCCGTGAGCCTGGTCGCCGCCGAGCTCGAACGTTGCGGAATTTCGACAGTGACCCTCCAACTGCTGCGGATGGTGGCCGAAAAAGTTCAGCCTCCGCGTGCTTTGTGGGTCCCTTTCCTCCATGGTTATCCACTGGATAGGCCCAATGATCCGGATAGACAGCTTGCCGTACTCACCGCAGCCTTAGAGCTTTTAGAAGATCCGAGTCTGCAACCACCAGCACTGGTTGACTATCAGCCCGAGGGGGATTAATAAATTAATTGAAGCCAAACGGCAGGTTTCAGGTTTCGGGTGTCAGGTGTCAGGTACATCAATTCGGAATGGTGAATGCAGAATGCCGAATTAAAATAAACGGTATGGTATGGGGTAAAAATCAAAGGTGTCAGGTTTGAGGTCTGAGGTTTGAGGCAAAAAAAGATAGGCGCATGGCTCATGGTTCAAAGCTACGCGTTTCCCGTATCGAGTTGTGGGTCGCGGGTTTGGTCTTTGATTTTCCGCATTCCGCATTCCGAATTCCGAATTCGAGAGACCCTGAACCTTTGAACCCTAAGAAAGTGAAAACATGCAGTTTAAGAAACTGGAGATTGCGAATGAAACCGGGCAAGTGCTTTCAGCCCGTCTGGATTTTGCAGCAGATGGCAAGACAAAGGCTTATGCGCTTTTCGCGCATTGCTTTACCTGCTCCAAAAATCTTAAAGCCATCTCACATATCAGCAGTGCCCTGACAAGTGAGGGCATCGCCGTCTTACGCTTTGACTTTACCGGACTTGGCGAGAGCGAGGGGGATTTTGCCGATACGAATCTATCTTCCAATGTCGGTGACCTGGTGGCCGCATCAGAATTTTTGAAAGCCAATTTCGAAGCACCCGGGATCTTAATCGGACACTCGTTTGGCGGTGCTGCCGTATTGCAGGCGGCCTCCGCGATTCCATCTTCCCGGGCTGTGGTGACCATCGCCGCTCCGGCCGATCCCGTACATGTCCGGCATGCATTGGGAAGCATAGAAGAAACAATAGAGCATCGGGGTGAAGCCGAAGTCAATTTGGTCGGCAGAACGTTCAGGATCAAAAAACAGTTTCTAGATGATTTAACCCTGGTTAATATGAAGGAAACGCTCCGCAAATTAAACCGGGCTCTTTTGATTTTCCATTCACCCATTGACGATATCGTCGGCATCGAAAATGCAGCCCAGATCTTTCAAGCCGCACGGCATCCGAAAAGCTTTATATCACTGGATAAAGCAGATCACCTTTTGACAGATTCAAACGACTCCAGATATGTCGGTAAAGTCATAGCGGCCTGGGCAGTCAGGTACGTTTAAAGAAGG
>JASFPE010000206.1:0-9136 GCA_050116155.1 Desulfobacterales bacterium | reverse complement strand
ATATTTGAAGATCAAGACGGGAAAATGAACCGCTCTTTGCTAGAAGTGGGCGGTGAAATGCTGGTCGTCTCTCAATTTACGCTGCTGGGAGATTGCCGTAAAGGAAGAAGGCCCTCCTTTATCAAGACAGCCGAACCGGACCAAGCCACCGAGCTGTACGAACATTTTGTGAAAATAACAGGTGACCTGGGAATTTCAGTCAAAACCGGACAATTTCGTGCTATGATGGAGGTAGCCTTAATCAACGATGGTCCGGTAACACTCATTTTAGAAAGCAATCCATCATAATTTAATATTGTATTGCGAAATACATTAACAAAATTAAATTTATTTGGAGTTTGAGATTTGGGTTTAACACATGATAAACATCAGCAATGCGCGTCCTGCTGTGCGTCTCCAATGCTGGCTGGGGATCATGCTTTTAGCGGCGGGATTTTTTGGAAGCCCGGCACATTCAGGTTCAGATAAATTTGAATCCATATCTGCACTGATAGGAAAGAAAGATTCAATTCTGGTCGCCAATCACCGTGGCCAAATTCTGTTCGCCAAGAATAAAGACACAAAGCTGGTGCCGGCATCGATTCTAAAACTATTTACCTCCCTGGTGGCCCTGCATTATCTCGGACCGAATTATCGATTTAAAACAGAATTTTACCTGGATGACGCGTCAAATTTAAAAATAAGGGGATTGGGGGATCCCCTGCTAATTTCGGAAATTGTCAAGGACATCTCCCGGCATCTGGCCCAAAAACTGGAACCCTCCCGAAATGTCTATAACCTGATACTGGATAATTCCTATTTCAGCCAGCCCTTAACCATCCCGGGTGTCACCTCTTCTTCCCAGCCCTACGATGCACCCAACGGCGCCCTGTGTGTCAATTTCAATACCGTTAACTTCAAACATACAACCAATGGCTATGTCAGTGCCGAACCGCAAACTCCGCTGCTACCCTTTGCCCTTAAAAAAATCAAACAATCCCGACTGGATGAAGGCAGAATTGTTTTTTCCCACGAAGACCATGAAATAACCTTTTATGCGGGAAAGCTATTTGAACACTTTCTGATTGAAAATGGAATTGAATTCAGCGGCTCGGTCAAATTGGGCCGGGTCAATCTGGAAGTAGATCGCTTGCTATTTCGATATGTATCCAGAGTTTCACTAAAGCAGATTATTTCCAAACTCCTGGAACACTCCAATAATTTTACCACCAATCAACTGTTGATAACATCCGGTATTAAAGCCTATGGCCCTCCCGGGACCCTGGAGAAAGGCGTGGCCACCGCATTGCATTACGCGGAAGATGTTTTAAGAATGAATGGCATTACTATTTTTGAAGGCTCCGGTATATCCAGGAAAAACAGGGTTTCCGCAGCACATATGCATCGGGTCCTCGATACATTTGCGCCCTACTATTTTCTGATGAATCGTCAGAACAATGAATATTACAAAACCGGAACCTTATACGGCATCAGCACCCGCGCCGGCTATATCCAGGGCAAAGATGGTCAGCTGTATCGTTACGTGGTGATGATCAATACTCCTGGAAAATCCAGCGAAAGAATAACGCGGAAATTAAAGCGGATTTTAGATTAGAAGCTATTAGAACCTATCTCAAAAATGTGGCTAAGAGTTCAGGGCAAGGCGCGGGACGGTTCAAAAGCGGAGCATACACGGTAGTATGTGAGCATTTTGAGTCGACCCGCAACACCGCCATGGGCACTTAGACGCGTTTTTGAGATAGGTTCTAATTGGCAACGCCCAAAACAAACCGACCTTCAACCGATCCTTTCTTTACCGGATGTTGTTCCTGACCGCTTGCCCTGGCGACATTGTCTGAGACGTAACGGTAGAGCTCATCAACCGTGATCAGACCATCAGCATCGACATCGGCTTTTCCCTTTAAGCCTTCAAGCAAGAAGTAGGTAAAGATGCCGTGCTTGAATTCGTCGCTCTCCATGCTGACCTCATTCGCCCCGCTGGCGGTGATGATGACAGTTCCTTTGCCGCCGGAGATTCGATCCAGGAATGCATCTGATAAACTGGCCCGAATTCCGGTCACATTGATCGTCCGTCCTCCGCTGGCGCCACTATAGCACGAATCCGCAATGAAAATAATTCGCTCTGACTTGATACGACGAAATATATGGCCGATCTCTCGCATGGGTAAAGCAGAAGTATAGATATCATCCAGCTCGGCGTCTACCGGTAAGAGATACTTTTCCAGCCCGTCTCCGTCCGGACTGGTAACATCTTTTTCAGTAGCGCCATGCCCGGCAAAAAAGATGATGACCATATCATCCTGGCCGGCTCTTTTTTTAAGTTGAGTTCCCATGGCCCGGCGCAGGTTTCTTAGATTTGCCTGCTGATTCGTTAAAAGAATAACATTTTCTTCGGGAACATGATTCTGATTTACCAGGATGCTGTAAAAGGCCCGGGCATCATTGACAGCATATTTCAGATTTCTGACATTCTGATATTCGTTGATTCCAACCACCAGCGCCCATATGTTTCTCCGGCGCTCGATACGTGTAATACTGATTTCCTTTTCGGTGACGAGTCCATCTGCATCCACAGATCGAATTGCGATGATGTTGAGCCCATCATTGAGGCGTATACGTTCATTAAAGCGATAGATTATCGGCAATTCGCGGGTTTTTACCTGAATGCCACGTCCATCTATGGGGAAAACCTCTTTATTGTTTAGAGAAATATTGAATTGACGGATGCCGGTATCATCTTCAGTAACGCCGGTTAACTGGATGGCTCTGGATTCAGTCTTGAGGCCGTCCACCGGTGAGGCAACCACGATCACAGGCGGAGCTTTGTCTCCGGCGGATAACTTGTTCAGCAGATCTTTCTCGCGTTCTTCCTTCTCTTCGAGCGCCAGTGAAAGCTGTTCGGTTTTCTTCCTCTCAACTTCCAGCTGTTTCTTCATTTCATCCAATTCGGCAACTTTGGCCATCAATTCCTTAAGCTTGGTCTCCAGTTCATTCATCGATTTGACGGCGGCGGCAGCTTCAGCTGAAGAAGCTGCCGCCTGAATCACTTTTTCCGCCTGAGAGCCAGTTTGTGCGGGTTCTTTCTGCTCCTTCAATTCTTCGATCATCTTCTTGGTTTCATCGACTTCTTTAACGACCTCCTCCCTGGCGACTTGATACCCCTTAAAGTTTTCAGCATACTGTAACGCATCGGCAACGGCCTTGTTGTGCGGATCCCGCGCGTTTATCTCCTTAAAAAAGTCATATATCTTTACATAGTCTTTCTCTTTCCATACAATCACATCAATCGTAAATGCACCTGTATCATCCCGATAATACTCAGGGCGCAAGGGATTGCCCCATGAATCTATCGGTCCAGTCCTGTACCCCATATAGAGTTCGCCGTCGGGGTAAGATTCTCGCGTGCCGCTATTGTTATATCTTGGGATCGGCTGGAAGGCATATCCGTCTTTGCCGATTTTGGCGATTATCGGCCATCCATCCTCAGGTGTATACTTGTGAATGGGTCTGCTGGGCGACATGTCGATGGTCCCTGTGGCCAAAATCGTATATAGATCTTCGTTTTCAAGATATATGCCGGTATTTACCAACCCCAGACTTTTGGCTCTGATAAGAAAGGATTTATGGCTCTTGATAATATCGGGCAAGGGCTCGCCCTTTGGCAGATTCAAATTCGAGTAAGAGCAAGCTGTTACCAGGAAAAAACAGATCACGACCAGACATTTTTTAGGCATAGAAAAATAGACCGAAATCATCGGAGATACCTCTCTTGGTGCTGCTGTTTACATATCCCTTGCTTCTCTCATTGTCATCAAAACATCGATGTAATCTTTTTGCCCCTGATAGAGCCTGCACATATCTACCAGAATCCCGGCGATCTGGGCCAGTGCCTGCACAAAATTAACATCTTCCAGGGTGATCTCCCATCGTTCTGAAGAATAGACACGCATCGAACCGATTACATTTCCACGGCTATAAATCGGTACAGCCAGCATAGAAGCGATGCCCTCTTTCTTTGCATCCTCAGGGTACTGAATTCTGGGGTCATCGGACACATCATAGATGGCCACCGGTCCGTCTGTCAGAGACTGACCAATGGAATGGATTGAACTCACAGGACCTTTTTCCAGATAATCTGTGCTCAATCCGCATGCGGCGGCCACTTCCAATTCATTGGTATTGGCGTTCAGAAGAAACAACGCACAACCTTTAATATCCAGTGCATTCTTGACGCTTTCCACCGCTAACCGGACAACCTCTTCGGGCTCGGTTGACATGGACATCGCCTTTGTGACTTTGAGCAGCGTTTCGTAATTAATGAGTTGTTTTTTCACTTTTCCATCCTCTCTTTCTGTATGTAAAAAGCTGAAAATCTGAGATTAACTATATGTCAGTGAGAATTTCAAAACACGACTTATTGAGCTAAATACAGCCCTTAATTATTAGCTTCGATTTTCTTATACTTTGCAGCCGGGCTCCCGCAAATGGGACAGATAGTCTCTGGAATCTCGGTGAGCGTGGAGCCGCAGTTCTGGCAAACATAATAATCGGAGGGGCTTTCCTTGAATTCTTGTTTCAGCAAACCGAAAAAGATGCCGGTGCCGGATTTAATTCTCTTGATCAGATCCCGATGCTGCTTTTCGGATTCCCAGGCGTAGGTGGTAAACTGAATCGCCGCTTGATGCTTCTCGGATTTGAGGGTTTCAATGAATTGTGGATATTTTTTGTCTATCTCTTCTAATTCCACTTTTGTCGCACGGTTAAGATTTTTTTTGGTGCTTGACACCTCAACTTTCAGCTCCGGTTGCTTTTGCGGCTCGGCACCCAATTCGGATAAGACCGCTTTAAAGTTACGGGCATGAATTGACTCCGAGGTCGCAAAGGCCACGAATAACCTGGCTATATTGGGATGGTTTTCAGATTCTGCCTTGCGGGCATAAGCACGATAGTTATGAAATGCCTGGAGTTCGTCTTTATAAAGGTTCTGCAAGATTTGAATAGTTGCGGAATAATTGGAATCGGCATGGAGTAAATTTATAAAAAGCAAAAAAGCAATTAAACATCCCATGCTGATGATCATCATGCGATAAAAGATAGATTTTTCAAACATGGTGTTTCCCCGATTTATGACTACATATTTCTATCTAGAATCGACAAATGAAACTTTAGCTAGTAATATGGGCATAAGCACTGTGGTTATGGATCGATTCGAAATTCTCGGCACTCACGGAAAACCAGGTAATATTATCATCGGCCTGAAGCTGCTTGGCAACATCCCGCACAATATCTTCCACAAACTTCGGATTCGAAAAGGCTTTTTCAGTCACACTCTTTTCATCCACACGTTTCAGTACCGAATAAACATCGGACGACGCTGAAGCCTCCACCAGTTCAATCATATCTTCGATCCAGATAAATTTTTTAAACCGGGTGCTGAGTCGAACTTCTCCGCGTTGATTGTGTGCCCCGAAATCACTGATTTCCATGGAGCACGGGCACACCGACGAAATGGGCACCACCACTTCCGAAACCAGATCTACTCTCCCTTCAGGATCGCTTGACCCAATAATGCTGCAATTATAATCCATCATCCCTGGAGATGTGCTCACCGGTGCCTTTTTCTCGATAAAATAGGGAAACGACATCTCCATGTGGGCCGAGGCGGCATTTAGATGCTTTTTCATGTTCTCCAGGATAACCGAAAATTTTTCCAGGGAAACTTCCGGTTGCAGTAAATGCAACATTTCCACAAACCGGCTCATATGAGTGCCCTTATATTCATGGGGCAAATCCACATACATGTTAATGGATGCCACCGTGTGTTGAAAACCGTCTCGTCGGTCGCGAACGGTGATGGGGTAGCGCAGATTTTTAATTCCAACTTTGTTGATCGGTATGTTGCGATAATCGCGCTGGTTTTGGATATCTTTCATAATAGATATTCCAGATTGACATGACTCATGGCTCTAAAAATATTACCCTTGATTTTCTTATTGCTGCGGTAGAGCTGATTCAAAAGGGTCTTAATTTGCTGCCGCTTGGAATTACCTGCCGTAGGACATGGATTGACAAAGTCAGGAAATTTTTGATTCCGAGCGAAACCCACAATGAGCTTTTCGTCAGTCAGGGCCAATGGCCGAATCACGGTGAATCTACCCTTAAAAAATGGCTGAAACGGCACCATTGTGCTGATTTCACCCGAGTAGAAAATGTTCAGAAATAGCGTTTCAATAATATCGTCTTTATTGTGTCCCAGGGCAATCTTGTTGCAGTCGAATTCATCTGCAATTTCAAACAAACGTTTTCGACGCAAACGAGAGCAAAGAAAACAGGGATTCTCGCGATTTTCAGGGCTATGCCCCTGGAGGCCGTAATCGGTATATTCTATCTTCAGGGGAAATCCTGCTTGCTCACAATAGCTTAACAGGGAATCGCTAAACTCGCCCTCAAAACCTGGATCCACATGCACTGCAGTCAATTCATAGGCGACGGGTGCACGGACCTGGCGCTCGGACAGCAAATGCATCAGGGTCAGACTGTCTTTGCCCCCGGAAAGCCCCACCAAAATACGATCGCCTTCTGATATCATGTTATAGCGATGCAGGGCTTTGCCGACTGCCTTGTTCAATGCCTTGTATGTATAATCTATCTCCGGCAAAAGATATGCATTTAACGTTTATTCTTGCTCTTGTGGTTCTTCTTCACCAGCGTTTTCATTGTAACCGATTCTCCCTGCGGCAACCTCTCGCAGTGCCACGACGATATCTTCATTCTTAGGCGAACTGACCAGGTAATCAGATCCTTCACGAATCTGCCTGACGCGTTTGGCCACCATATTCACAAGTTTAAATCGATTGGGAACTCTTTTCAGACAGTCTTCAATGGTTATTCGTGCCACAAAAACCTCCAAGATAGGTGCTAATTTCGATAATATCCTTACAATATCTCAACCAGTTCATAAACTCTTTTTCCGCCAGGAACCTGAACGGTGAGTTCATCACCGGGTCTTTTACCTAACATCGCCCTGCCAAGCGGAGACGTAATCGAAATGCGTCCCCTGTCAATATCTGATTCATCGGGGCCCACCAGCTGGTATTTTACTTCTTCTCCGGTATCGATATTTTCAAGCAACACCATGCTGCCGAATACCACCCGATCTTTGGGAAGTTTTTTGATTTCGATGATGTCCGCGCTGGCCACTTTAAACTCTAATTCGCTGATTCTGCCTTCGATGAATCCCTGGCGATCCTTGGCAGCGTGGAACTCCGCATTTTCCGAAAGGTCTCCATGAGCGCGGGCTTCCTCGATCGCCTTTATATTTTGCGGACGTTCGATCCGCTTGAGGGTCTCTAATTCTTTTTTCAGTGTTTCATAGCCTTCTTTTGTAAAAGGGACTCGATCCAACTTATATGCTCCTTGTTCTAAGGTTTCCTGTTTCGTGTTTCGTGCAGTGTGTTACGGTTTACAGGTTTTAGTAGATAAAGCATGGGGCATGGGGCGTAGGGCATGGGGTAAAGGATTAAAGATTCAGGCTTTGAAAAAACGCCTTTAGCTTTTCGTCTTTGTAAATCCCTCAATTCCCGAATTCCTAAATCCTCCAATCCTTTTCTTAATTAATCCTTTTTTCCGTATTTTGAATTGCGAATTCTTAAACCCCAAGCCCCCAGCCCCTTGCCCCATGCATTAACTCCTGACACCTGCATTCTGAAATCGGAGGCCTCAATCCGTTAATCCCTAAATTTTACAAATAATGATCCGCTAGTACCTGGGCAATCTGGACGGCATTGGTGGCCGCGCCCTTGCGAACATTGTCAGAAACAATCCACAGATTGATGCCGTTGGCAATCGACTCATCTTCTCGGATGCGACCCACAAGTGTCATATCTGTGCCGGCGGCATCCGTCGCGAGGGGATACAGGTTTTGCTGCGGGTCGTCCACTACCTGAATTCCCGGCGAGTTTTCCAGCAAAGCGCGAACCTCCTCTGCGGAAACAGGGTCCTTGGTTTCCACATTGACAGATTCCGAATGGCCGAAAAACACCGGAACCCTCACCGTTGTTGCGGTAACCCCGATCGTATCGTCTTCCAATATTTTCCGGGTTTCATTGACCATCTTCATCTCTTCTTTGGTATACCCGTTATCCAAAAAAGAATCGATGTGTGGCAGACAATTGAATGCAATCCGGTGAGGATAAACGTTGGTCTGATAGTCTAAAAAGTTAATCATCGCCCGGGTTTGATCAAGCAGCTCGTCAATTGCTTTTTTTCCGGTTCCGGATACAGCCTGATAGGTGGAGACGACGATTCGTTTGATGCCGTACTTTTTATGAATGGGACTCAGCGCCACCACCATCTGGATGGTCGAGCAATTGGGATTTGCAATAATGCCTTTCTCGGTATGCTGGCCGATGGCATGAGGGTTTACTTCCGGCACGACCAACGGGACTTCAGGATCCATGCGCCATGCACTGGAGTTATCGATGACAACGCATCCATCCTTGGCCGCAAAGGGGGCAAAGGTCTCGCTGGTACCTCCTCCGGCTGAAAACAGGGCAATGTCCAGTCCCTTGAATGAGTCTTCCTTTAATTCCTCAACCGGCAGCATATCCCCCTTAAACTGCAACGTCCGCCCCACTGAGCGATGAGAGGCCAGCAGCTTGACGGATTGAACCGGGAAGTTCATTTCTTCGAGACATCGGATCATTTGATTGCCAACCGCACCGGTAGCACCTGCAACCGCGACATTGAATTTTTTCTCAGCCATTTTCCCCCCTATTAACGGAAATTGCCTAAAATGCCTAAAATGAACTAAAGTGCCTAAAGTTAAAGTATTCTGTCGATTTTAATATTTTTTGCCAAATTATTTTCATAAATTGAAAATCAAGCAAATATGTGGCTATAACACCTTACGATAGACTCTTTCCGCAATCACTGATTAGTTTCCGCAAATCCCTTCAATCTGATAAAAATTAAAATCGGATGCGCTGAAGGCGCAATCCACAACTTTAGATCACTTTTAACTTTAGGCACTTATACAATTTAAGTTTACCCCAATAGCTTAATGCTATTAAGCGTGCTCTCTATAATTAGGAACCTGCTAGTTATTGTTCTCGATATGTTCGACCACCAAATCACC
>JASFPE010000205.1:0-9184 GCA_050116155.1 Desulfobacterales bacterium | reverse complement strand
TATGTTTTTCTCCCGTAGACGCATTGCGGGTCATGGCCACGCCCGTGGCACTGTTATCACCCATGTTGCCAAAGACCATGGTACATATATTCACGGCCGTGCCCAGGTCATGGCGAATACCTGCGGCGTTGCGATAGTCAACCGCTCGTTTGCCGTTCCAGCTCTTAAACACGGCTTCGGTGGCCAGTTTCAGCTGCTCGATGGGATCGGTTGGAAAATCCTGCTCGGTGTGCTTCTTGTAAATGGCTTTGAATTCCTCGACAATTTTCTTCCAATCATCTGCGGTCAAATCGGAATCGGATTCCACACCGGCCTTTTCCCGGGCTTCCGAGAGAACCTCTTCAAAAGGTTCATCGTCAATATTCATGACGACACTGCCGAACATCTGAACGAGGCGACGGTAAAGATCGTACACAAAACGATCGTCTCCGGTTAATTTGATCATCCCCTCGATGGTTTCTTCATTTAAACCAATGTTTAGTACCGTATCCATCATGCCCGGCATGGAAAACTTAGCCCCGGAGCGGCAGGAAACCAAGAGTGGATCCTTGGCATCGCCGAATTTCTTCCCGGTAGCCGATTCGACCGCTTTGAGCGCCTCCAGTTCCCCTTCCCACATTCCTTCCGGAAATTTTTCGCCGGCATCCAGGTAAGCATTGCAAGCTTCCGTGGTCAACGTAAACCCGGGCGGAACCGGAACCCCCAGACGGGTCATTTCAGCCAGATTGGCGCCTTTGCCACCCAGAAGTGCCCGCACGTCTTCCCAGTCACCACCAACATATTTCTCAGCTTGTTCAACTTCATTAAATTGAAACACCCATTTTTCAGTCATTTTTTTATCCTCCAACAAAAAGATATTAACTTTTATTTTTTAATCCATATTTTATGACCGGACAACCGATTCAAAATTTTTCCACAAATCGTCTTCTATATATGGACCACTGGTTGAAGTCAAGGTTTTTCTTAAGGCAAATAGTAAATTAAAATTCTATTTTGCTCATCATCACCATACATGTATTCATTAATTAGGAGGCGCTTGTAATAAGGTTTCAGGTTTCAGGTGTCGGGTGTCAGGTGTCAGGGATTCTGGAATTTAGGGATTAAGGGTTATCATTCGACCATCTTAGGTTTGAGGCAGAAAATTAAAAGACAAAGTTCGAGATATTTGGGAATTGAGAGACCTCAATTCGGAAATCTCTTTGCCTCCAACCTCCAGCCTCTAACCTGACGCCTTTTAATTTTGACCCTGAAACCTGACACCTGACACCTGACACCCACATATTCCTATTCTCCCTTATGTACTGAATTTTCCGTAACAAAAAAATCCTGCCGTGGAGATAGGCAAATTTGGAGCACCGGATAGGAATATATCGACCCCTTGATCCTGCTATAAATCAGCATTATCATCATTTAATTACAAAAGTGATCAACTCATAGCCGGAGATTTTTAACTGATTTAAAATAAATCGGAGTGAAACATGGAAGAAAACTGGGAAAAAGAATTATCGTGTGCCAGCCAGTGCAAGCGGTGCCATCAATCGATAGAGAATAAAGACCAACGGATTTTATCGGTCTATGATCACCAGCCTATTTGTATGGAATGCAAAAAGGAGGAAGAAAAACGATCGGATTATGACGATGCATCAAAACAGATGATCGCCAAATGTATTCAAGAAACCAGCAAACCTTACGGCGATCCTGCCAGTTACTGCTTTCATCATTTTTGTCCCTTTAAGTGTAACTGAAATCGAATCCTATATTCATAAACATTCGGATGCCACTTTCAGCTACGGGATATGCCCGGATTGTACTGCAAAACTCTATCCAGATTATTATTCCAAAAAAAAGTCTAACTAACCAAAGGTTCAAGGTTCAAGGTTCTGGGTTCAGGGTTCAGGGTTACAATACGAATGTTATAGGTTTGAGGCCCGAGGTTTGAGGCAATCCGAAATTGGAGCATTCCATAATTTGTGCTCCGAAACTCGCAATCCGCAATCCGTGCCTCGCAACCCGAAACATGTAACGCGTAACACGCATTTTCTGCATTCCGTATTTTGAATTGGGGTCCCTCAATTTCTAAATCCTGACTGGTTCATCAAAAAATTTTTCACTTCCGAATTGGAAACCTGGCAATGCAGTCTATTAACGCAATTTCTTGACAAACTCAGGTCAATTCTCATACATAATTATCTTGATTTAACGCAAAAAATCGTCTGAATAGTCATCGCGCAACGCGGTCTCCCTCAAAACCAAATCGCCTCCCTTTTTAAAAGGGGCGCCTATATTCCCTTTTTTTAAAAATGGGACCATACCCGTATCTTCCCTTTTTCAAAGGGGGGCCAGGGGGGATTTTCACAGGCTCTCACAACAATGCTACCATATAACAAAAAACTTAAATTTTTGGCCAGAGAACTGAGAAAGAATATGACAGATGCAGAAAGGCGCCTCTGGTCAAGAATACGAAGAAAGCAATTGAAAAATTATCAATTCTACAGACAGAAAAACATCGGAAACTATATCGTCGATTTTTACTGTCCGGCTGCAAAGCCAATCATAGAAGTTGATGGAGGTCATCATTATTCGAGTGAAAACATTCAAAAAGATAAAAAAAGAGATGATTATTTGATAAACCTTAGGTTTACAGTATTGAGGTTTTCAGATAGGGATATATTCAAAAATATCGATGGGGTGCTTCAAGAAATTTTTGACCGTTTGTAAAATCCCCCTTACCCCCTTTAAAAAAGGGGGGATTAAAAGATGAAAACAAAAAGGAAATTAAGATTCGCATACAAACATTTATTTTGTCCTTATAAATCAAAAGGAGGTTCGGAATGAAGAAGTTTTCATCAGGTAGTCTACTTATTTTGTTAATCATGCTCTTTCCTCCAACTTCAATAGCTGCAGACAATATTGCTGAAGCCGACAAGTATTTTGACCAGGGAGGACTCGAAAATTACAAGCAGGCCATTGAGCTTTACATGCAGGCCATAACCGAAAATCCCAGCAGCTATGAAGCCAACTGGAAATGTGCCAGAGCCCATCGGGAGTACGGGGATGAAGCCAAAAAACAAAAGGTCAAGGACTGGAAAGATATCTGCGCCAAACATGGCAAAGCGGGTATGCAATACGCGCAAAAGGCCATCGAGCTCCAGCCGGAAAAACCCGGCGGGCATTATTATTACGGCCTCAGTGTGGGGATTTATTCTGATGGCGTCAGTATTTTCACGGCGCTGTCGGAAGGTCTAAAAGACAAAACCCAAAGCAGTTTTGAAAAAACCTATGCCATCGATAAAATGTATAAAGACGGCGGTCCGATGTTATCCCTCGGGAGGTTTTGGGCCGTGCTTCCTTGGCCTTTGCGAGATCGCAAAAAGTCGCTTCAATATTATCGCGAATATCAATCAACCCGGCATTTTGCTACCAACACCGAGGCGCAACTGTTTTTAGCCGAACTGCTGATTCAAATGGGTGGCAAAGAGAAGAAATCCGAAGCAAAGGGCTACGTGGAAAAAGCTTTACAGTCTGATGATGAGTACTTCAAAGATTGGGCCACAAAGCTGCAAACCAAATTAAAATAAGAGCGAACCCCGATCCATCTCACCGTATCACCTTAAATGAAAGGAGGTAGCGTCATGTTGGATCCATATTCTGCAAAACCCTGGCTGAAGTTTTACGATGCGCACGTTCGGCCCTCCCTGGAATATCCACAAAAAACATTTGCCGAGATCTATCGGGAAGCCACGGCCAACATCCCTGACACCATCGCCGTCTATTATATGGGCAGAGGCATCAGCTATCAAGAATTGGAGGACTCCGCGAATAAATTTGCTCATTTTCTCAGGCAGAACGGTCTTAATCCCGGCGACACTGTTGGTGTCAATCTTCCCAATATCCCGGCCTACTATATATCCATTATTGGAATTCAGAAAGCCGGCTGTGTGTTGACCGGCGTCAGTCCTCTACTTCAACCCAAAGAGCTTGAATATCAGCTCAATGATTCCGGGGCAAAGCTGCTGGTCACCCTGGACGCTCTCTTTGACAAAGTAGAGGCGGTAGTGGGAAAAACAGGGGTTGAAACTGTGGTGGTGGCAGAAATCGGCGATTTTCTATCCCCGATTAAACGCTTTCTCGGCAAACTGCTAAAAAAGATCCCCACCGGAGATATTCATCCGATTGCCGGCATCAGCGTTGATCGATTCTCAGATCTTCTGAAGCGGATGCCGCCAGATCACGTTGAAGAAAGGCTGCAACCGGATGCTCCCTGCCTGATGCAGTATACCGGCGGCACGACGGGTCCTCCCAAAGGCGCTGTTTTGACGCACAGAAACATCGTCTCCCAGATCCATCAGGTAATTACATGGCTGGATGTCAAAATCGGAGAAAAATCGATGATTTTATCTGCCTTTCCGCTATTTCATCAGGCCGGTTTATTTTTGGGGATGACCACCATGGCCATCGGAGGAACCCAGGTGGCAGTGCCCAACCCCAGAGATCTGGATTTTCTTATATCCGCAATGCAAAAATTTAAGCCCAACGGCATCATCAATGTTCCGACTATATTTCTGGAACTGCTAAAGAAACCTGCCTTCCGTTCTCTTGATTTCTCCGGGGTTGAGTGGTTTATCAGCGGCGCCGCCCCCTTCCCCCCGGAATACATCAAAGAATTCGAAGAAGTGGTGGGAAAGGAAAAATTGGTCGAGGTCCTAGGGATGACGGAAACAAGTCCGGTACACATGAGCTTGCCCCGGTATGGCAAAAAGAAGCCCGGCTCTGTCGGAATTCCATTTCCGGATACAGACGTCAAACTGGTAGACCCGGAATCTGAAGAACTGGTGGCTGTAGGAGAACCAGGAGAGCTGGTAGTCAAGGGGCCACAGGTGTTCACTGTTGGATATCATAACAAACCGGAAGAGACAGCAGCCACCCTGAGGGACGGATGGATTTACACCGGCGATGTCTGCAAGATGGATGATGACGGCTATTTTTATGTCGTGGATAGAGTGAAAGACATGGTCATTGTTTCCGGATATAAGGTCTTTACCCGCACGGTGGATGATGTATTAATGGAGCATCCCGATATTGATATGGCGGCTACCATCGGACTGGATGATCCAAATCGACCCGGTTCCGAATTGGTTGCCACGGCAATTGTTCTGGAGCCCGGCAATGAAAAAACCGATCAGATGAAAGCAAAGATCATTCAGTACATGCGGGAAAAAGTCGCCCCTTACAAGGTACCTAAAATAATTGAATTCATGGATGAACTGCCCCTGAGCGCCGTGGGTAAGGTGCTGAAGCGAGAACTCAGAGAAAAAATGAGGAAAACCTAGTGGTGGGTTACACAAATACAGTAAAAAAGTCGAACGGTCTATTCATTTATTGATGAGTCCTAAAATATAGAAAATTCCAAGCTCCAAATCACAAATAACAAACAATATCCAAATTCCAAGCACCAAAGATCCAGACAGGTCACTCCGACGGAGGCCGGGCACGTAATGAAGCTTTAGCGCTATCAAAAAAATTTAATATATTCTGGATGCCGGATCAAGCCTGCACTCAACTTGATTGGGGGTCCGGCATGACGATTCGGGTATTTTTTCCGAGACAATTAATGTTCAAAACGTTTGAGATTTTGAATTTTGGTCATTGGGATTTATTTGTAATTTGGTGTTTGTGATTTGGGATTTGGCCAATTACATATGGGACAAGACACGATATTCTATATTAGTGGGAGGTAATACCATGGGAATCCGCAAGAAAGATAGCCATTTACCGGATTATGCGCTCGTTGAGCGTCAGGAAATGCTCAGAGGCGTAGGATACGGAGATGAAGCCATTGAGCGGCCTCAAATCGGAGTGGTCAGCAGCTGGGGGGAAATAAATCCGGCTGCCATCAATCTTGACCGCGTCACCGCCGCGGTCAAGGCCGGGATCTGGGCAGCCGGCGGGACGCCAAGGGAATTTGTTATCAGTTCGATATGCACCAGTATGGCGGGAAACGACAATTATCATCTACCCCACCGGGATTTAATTGCAGGATACATCGAGACCGCCGCCCTGACCAACCTCTTTGACGCCATGGTTTTCGTGCCGGTCTGCGATGATGTGATCCCCGGACATCTCATGGCTGCCGCCAGATTGAATCTGCCGGCTGTCGTGGTTACCGGGGGATATATGTTGCTCAATCGATACCGGGGAGAAATTCTGGATCCGTTGAAGGTGGCCCCCACGCACTTTGCGGAATTCAAAGCGGGAAATATCAGCGAAACAGAATTTTGCCAGATAAAAGAGCGGGGCTGCCCGGGGATGGGGGCCTGCCCGGTGATGGGAACCGCCAACACCATGGCTGCCATGGCCGAGGCGTTGGGCATGTCATTTCCCGGAAATGCTTCGGTGCCGGGTTCGGACTCGCGCCTGATGCGGCTTGCCTTCAATGCCGGCCAACAGGTGGTTCAACTTCATCAGAAGGATATCAAACCTTCTGAGGTGTTGACTCTGGATGCATTCAAAAATGCCATCCGCGTGCTTATGGCCATCGGTGGATCGACAAATGCCGTTTTGCATCTGCAGGCCATCGCTGCGGAACTGGACCTAGATATACCTTTAAATACGTTTAATGAGCTAAGTAACGAAACGCCGTTCATCTGTGACGTGGCCCCTTCCGGTTCCGGTAAATATCATCTGGGACACTTCGACGAAGCCGGTGGAATTCCATCCGTAATGAAAGAGCTGCAATCATTGCTGGCCACCGATGTGATGACTGTAACGGCAAAATCCTTGGAAGATAATCTCGAAATCGCTCAGGTGGGAGGCCGCACCGTCATACATTCCTTGGATCAACCACTGGCAAAAGAGGGCGGGTTGATCTTCCTGCAGGGAAATCTGGCACCCAAGGGCGCGTTGATCAAGAAATCTGCGGTGCCTGCCGAGATGTTCAATCATCGCGGCCCGGCGAGAATTTTCCCCAGTGAAGCAGATGCCTGCAGTGCCCTGCTGGATGACGAAATCAAACCCGGTGAGATCGTTGTCGTCCGATATGTGGGACCGAAAGGCGCGCCGGGCATGGAACTTCTACAGCGCTTTTTGTGGATGCTGGAGTCCAAAGGTCTGCTGGACAAAGTTGTTTTTATTAGCGATGGTCGCTTTTCGGGAACCAATAAAGGTTGTGCGATTGCTCATGTCGCGCCGGAAGCTGCGGATGCCGGACCCATATCCGTGGTAAAAGATGGTGATATCATTGAAATCGATATTCCCAATGAGAAACTCACTATCGATATTTCAGATGATGAGCTTCAACAAAGACTCGACGCATGGCAACCCCCGCCCCAAAAAGTAAAAAAGGGATACCTGGCCGTATATTCCAGGATGGCGAAGTCGGCAGATAAGGGCGCGGCCTTAGATTATGATTGAAATTGTCTTGCTTTTGGCTCAAGGATAGACTATTGTATCATCATTAAATAAGCCCCTATCTTTTATTGGTGGGGTGATTTCTTTCTGAAGGAACAATCCATCTTCCAGTGTGAATTCGTTTTTTGTTCTGAGCAAAAAAGGGCATTCCTTCCAATGACAAAGGGGATGCCCTTTTGTTTCGCCTGAAACTTCGGCAGTAAGATGGGTTATTATCATATCTTTAACCGCAAAAGAGTCCAGATGAGCGATTGGAGGCAATAGTGTTTCAAGCTTTACCGGGCGCGGTTCGGGGAAGTTTTTCCCTGACGCTATATTTTTTCAACACGATGTTCTGGTGTATACCCCTGTTCATTATGGTAGCAGCCAAGGCAGCCGTTCCCGTGGAGTCCTGGCTGCGAGGATGCAGCCGGGTGCTCAACGCCATCGCCGAAAACTGGATTTGGGTCAACAATTTGAATCAGAAACTGATCGGTCGTATCCGCTGGGATGTTCAGGGTGTCGAGGCCATGGAACGATCCGGGTGGTACCTGGTTCTGGCCAATCACCAGTCCTGGGTGGATATCCTTGTGCTCCAGAGGATATTTCATCGAAAGATACCATTTTTGAAATTTTTTATTAAAAAGGAGCTCTTCTGGTTTCCAATCCTTGGCCAAGCATGGTGGGCGATGGATTTCCCGTTTATCAAAAGATACACCAAAAGCTATCTCCAAAAAAAACCTCACTTAAAAGGTAAAGATCTGGAAATCACGCGTAAAGCTTGCACGAAGTTCAAAAAAATACCGGTTTCTATCATGAATTTTGTGGAGGGCACCCGTTTTACCAATGAAAAGCATCGCAGGCAGCAGTCGCCATATGCTCATCTTCTCAAACCCAAGGCCGGTGGTATTGCGTTCGTGCTCGGATCCATGGGAGAGAGTATTCACCGGGTACTGGATGTTACCATTGTGTATCAAAACGGTGTCAGAAGCTTTTGGTCACTCCTCAGTGGTAATATTCGCAAGATTAAAGTTAATGTGCGTTCACTTCCGGTGGGCCCTGAACTCATCGGTGATTATACCGATGACGAGCACTTTCGGGAAGGGCTGCAGTGTTGGCTTAATAACTTGTGGCAAGAAAAGGACCAATGTATCGAAGAGTTGATGTCTTCCTGAAAACCTGAAATTTTGCAAAGGGCTCTAATTTGTCAGAAGCGAATAATCCAGGCCGAATCCGCTCAACTTTTCTTTGACCCGTTCGTAAAGCTCCACATATTCCCCGGTCGGCTCAAGGGTGTCCAGGTTGTAGCATTCATCCAGACGCTTGCCGATGGGAGCTTCGGCCAGCCGATCCTCATACTGAGCCAGAATCTGTTTGACGATCTCGTTGGCCTGTTCCCGTATAACTCCCTGGCGTGCAGTCAAATGTCCTGCCTCCGCACCGATACGGGCTTCCATTCCAGTAGCATGTTCTGGATGCCGGTTGCGGGCCACAGCTGCTAAATCGAGATCAGCGCCGGCCACTGTTGCAGCAAGGGCATGGGCCACTATCTCGTATGCGACCATCTCCGTGCACGGACCTGCGGCGGCAAATGTGTTGGCCGTAATCAAAAGATGGGTGTTGCGACTCAATGCCTGGGCCGTGAGGCTAACCAGCCACAACAAATCTCTGGTGGTATTGCAGCCGTGATGGATGTGCAGCGGAAATCCGCAATGCCACTGTGCCTCAAAAGCCAGCAGGGCCAGGAAATGATGTGCGATGTGCACAAGCGCCGTGGCTTCCGGCCCACCGGAATACC
>JASFPE010000204.1:0-9199 GCA_050116155.1 Desulfobacterales bacterium | reverse complement strand
GCCGGCAGTGCGAAGACGCACCCTGTCTGACCGCCTGCCCGGAAAATGCGATTGGGGAGGATCTCAACGACGGCCGAATCGTGCGCGTTGACACGGAGCAATGCACCGGTTGTGGCCTGTGCACGCGCGCCTGTCCATTTGGCGCGATTCAACTAAATCGCGACTCCTCGAAGGCATATAAGTGTGAGCTTTGCGACGGAAATCCGGCCTGCGTTGCCATCTGCCCTGCGGATGCTATCTCGTTTGTCGATCAAAAACCGTATTTCGCCAAAGACACCGCCTTGCAGATGCGGGCATTTTCGCTTCTTAAGGACAACAGTCGGAAATAATAATGCATCATCTTTGAATAAACAGACGGTGTCATAATTGGCAAAACAAAACATACTGCTATCTTGTCATTCCGGTCCCGGATCAAGTCCGGGATGACGGACCTGGGCACGCAGTGAAGCTTTAGCGCTATCCATAGTTTTTTTCGAGTTGCGGCACTACTGGATGCCGAATCGGGCTTGCCCTCAACTTGATTGGGGGTCCGGCATGACGGCGACAAACTAGACGCTATTTTAAATAATAACTTAGTCTGACAAAGCAGGTATCTATAAAGAGTTTGGATTATGAAACCTTCAACAGCGCCCTTAGGTAATTCGGAAATCAACTTCAACAGGGTATGGGATGTTCTGATCGTCGGCGGCGGTAATGCCGCACTCTGTGCGGCCATGACGGCCAGTGAGTCGGGGGCATCGGTTCTGGTTCTCGAGTGCGCACCCAAACATTTCAGGGGCGGCAACAGCCGTCACACCCGCAACCTACGGTATGCTCATGAAAAGGCTAATGATTACCTGACCGGCCCTTACCGGGAAGACGAGTTCTTTAATGATCTGATACAGGTCACCGAAGGCAAAACCGATGAGGAACTCGCCCGCCTTACGATTCAACAATCAAACGACATCGGCCGCTGGATGGTGCAACACGGCTGCAAGTTTCAACCGTCCATGCGCGGGACCCTTCATCTTGACAGGACCAATGCGTTTTTCCTGGGCGGCGGCAAAGCCTTGATGAATGCCTACTATGCACGGGCCGAAAAGATGGGGGTTAACATATCGTATGAATCGGAGGCTTATGACCTAGACATAGAAGACGGCAAATTTCTAGCCGCTAGAGTCAGGTCTCCCCATTCCGACTTACAGATCGAGGCAAAGGCCGTCGTTATCGCTGCGGGCGGATTTGAGGCCAACATCGAATGGCTGAAACAATACTGGGGGGAAGCGGCAAACAATTTTATCGTGCGGGGCTGTCCCTATGACAAGGGTAAAATGTTGAGAGTTCTTCTTGACAAAGGCGCCGAAACCGTGGGCACGGCAAACCAGTGTCATGCCCTTGCAATCGACGCCCGGGCGCCTAAATTCGACGGCGGTATCGTCACGCGGCTCGACTGCGTTCCGTTCGGTATCGTAGTGAACAAATTCGCGAAGCGGTTTTACGATGAAGGCGAAAATTTCTGGCCCAAACGATATGCAATCTGGGGACGTCTCGTCGCCAAACAGGAAGATCAGATCGCGTATTCGATCATCGACTCGAAATCCATCGATTTGTTCATGCCTTCTGTGTTCCCGCCCATTGAAGCGGATTCAATTCACGAACTGGCCGGAAAGCTGAATCTGGACCCCGCCATGCTCGAAAAAACCGTTTCCGATTTCAACGCATCTATTCGAACGGGTTCTTTTGATCCTTGGGAGTTGGACGACTGCAAAACAATCGATTTGGACCCACCCAAAACTCACTGGGCGCGGCCCATAGACAAAGCGCCGTTCTATGGCTATCCCCTGAGGCCTGGCATCACGTTCACCTATTTAGGGGTTCGTGTGAACAGCACATCACGGATTATCATGCAAAACGGAAATCCGGCTGCCAACATGTTTGCGGCTGGAGAAATCATGTCCGGGAATATCCTTGGTAAAGGATACCTGGGCGGATTCGGCATGACTATCGGCACCGTGTTCGGCCGGATTGCAGGAAAGGAGGCGGCAGACCATGCCCTTAAATGCGACAGCTAAAGAAGTGGAGCGGGTGATGAGATTTTGCAATGCTTGTCGGTATTGTGAGGGGTTTTGTGCGGTTTTTCCGGCAATGGAGCTTAGACGAACCTTTTCCGAACAGGACTTGAATTATCTGGCCAATCTCTGTCACAACTGCCGCGACTGCTACTACGCGTGCCAATACATACCCCCTCACGAATTTGAATTGAACATTCCAAAGGCCATGGCGGAACTTCGATTGGAAACCTACCGGGAGTTCTGCTGGCCCGGAGGCTTCAAGGAGGTTTTCAAGCGAAACGCAATAGCTGTCGTACTGACAACCATGGTGTGCACTATCGCCATCCTGACCGCCATGCTTATGTTGCAGGGCAATGAGATCGTTTTTTCAAGCCATGTGGGCAGTGCCGCGTTTTACAAAATCATTCCCTATGACGTTCTCGTTTCAGTCACATCGATCTTGGCTTTATTTGCACTATTCGTACTTGTAAAAGAAGCAGTTCTTTTCTGGCGCAAGACCGGAGCAAACCGTAAGGATTTCCTGAATCCCCGTGCTCACGCTATTGCCATAACCGATGCACTGCGCCTGAAATACCTGGCTGGCGGCGGATACGGCTGCAATTATCCGGACGAACACTTCAGCATGGCGCGACGATGGCTGCACCACCTGGTGTTCTATGGTTTTGCGTTGTGTTTCGGCGCCACCGTCGTGGCAGCATTCTATGAACATTTCCTGAATATAACGTCTCCTTTTCCGATAATCAGCCTGCCGGTTGTCATGGGAACCATCGGCGGTATTGCCCTTTTGGTCGGCACGGCGGGACTTCTCTACCTGAAGACAAAAATGGACAGGGCACCGACAACCGTGAAAACCGCTGCCATTGATTACGGATTTCTGATCCTGCTGTTCATGGTGAGCCTCACGGGATTGCTGCTGCTCGTTTTTCGGGAAACTTCCGCCATGGGGATACTTTTCGCCGTTCACCTCGGGTGTGTCGCCGGCTTTTTCCTGACCATGCCCTATGGCAAATTTATCCACACCATCTTCCGCTATGCTGCACTGGTCAAGAATGCAGCCGAACAGACTCGCGGGCAACCATAAATGATGCAGTTGACACACAAGCGCCATTCAAATATACGTAGCTCAAAAAAACAAGGCTGGGTCCATTTATTTTTAAGGAGTTCATAAACGGCGTCTCTTACGCCGGGAGGGTAATGCATGTCATTTGAGCGATTTTTGAATCCGCGTTCCATTGCCGTTTTCGGCGGTGCGCAGGCCCAGGAGACGATTCGCCAGAGTGATCGTATGGGATACGAAGGTGAGATCTGGCCGGTGCATCCTAAGAAAACGGAGATCCTGGGGCGCAGGGCCTACCGCTCGGTGGAGGACCTGCCGGAAAGCCCCGATGCCGCGTATGTGGGTGTTAATCGCCACCTCACCATCGACATCATCAGAGATCTCGCTGAGCGGAAGGCGGGCGGTGCGGTCTGCTATGCCACTGGCTTTACCGAGGCGGGTGAGGAAGGTTCCGAATTAGAAAAGCAACTTCTGGAGGCCTCGGGTGACATGCCTCTGATCGGGCCGAATTGTTACGGGCTCCTCAACTATCTCAACGGGGCGATGCTCTGGCCCGACCAGCAGGGCGGTCGACGGGTGGATGAAGGCGTGGCCATCATCACCATGTCGTCGAATGTGGGTTTCAACCTCACCATGCAGCGACGCGGTCTTCCCGTCGCCTACATGGTTTCCCTGGGGAACATGTTGAAGTTTGATCTCAATGATGCGATTCACACCTTCGCTGAACAGGATTGCGTTACGGCGCTCGGGCTCTATGTGGAAACGATGCCTGACCCGAAGACCTTCGAAGAGGCAGTCAACGTCGCACGAGAACTGGCCAAGCCCATTGTTGCCATCAAGACCGGTCGCTCCGAGGTCGCTCAGAAAATGGTGGTATCGCATACGGCATCGCTCGCCGGTTCCGACGTTCTGGTGAGTGCGCTGTTCGCGCGCCTCGGTGTTGCTCGCGTCGATTCTCTGGAAGCGCTCATGGAGGCGCTGAAGGTATTGCACGTCCTCGGTCCCTTGAACGGTGGCCGGATCGGGGCCATGAGCACCTCGGGCGGTGATCTCACGCTTCTGGCCGACGGCATGGGTCCGAGCCTGAGCATGCCCCCGCTGTCCAAAAGGGTGATGCAACGCTTACGTGCGACGGTGCACGAGCGGGTGGTGGCCGCCAATCCGCTCGACTATCAGATGTTTGACTGGGATGATGAGGACCGGATGGCGGACAAATTTGTCGCCTTTTTGTCAGAAGACTTCGATGTATCGCTGTGTTTGCTCGATTACCCGAGAGAGGACTCCTGCGACCAGTCGACCTGGGGCGGGGCCGAGAGGGGTTTTGTCCGGGCAGTAAGGCAGACCGGCACCAAGGGTGCGGTGCTGGCGACCTTTTCAGATACGATTTCGGAGTCGGTTGCGGAGCGCTTGATGAAACAGGGTGTCGTACTGCTTGCCGGCATCGATGCCGGGCTCGCCGGAATCCAGGCGGCGGTCGATGTGGGTGCTGCATGGAGCCGGCCTACCAGCCCACCATTACTGACGAATTTCGGCCAGCAGCAGGACGGTCCCTTCAAGGTGTTGGACGAGGCCGAATCTAAGAGCCTTCTCGCCCGGTGCGGCGTGCCGGTTCCTTCGGCGCGAGTCGTTTACAGCGCCGCTGAGGCGGCTGAGGTGGCCGGAGAGTTGGGCTATCCGGTCGTCGTCAAGGCATTGGGCGTCGCGCACAAGACTGAAGCTGGGGGTGTCAGACTCGATCTTGGCAGCGCAGACGAGGTGTCAGCGGCGGTCAAGGAGATGTCGGACCTCTCCGAATCCTATCTGATCGAAAAAATGGTCAATGGGGTCGTGGCGGAGCTGATTGTCGGTGTGGCGCGTGATGAGCAGTTCGGTCCGTATCTTTTGGTCGGAGGTGGTGGAATTCTGGTCGAGATCATAAAAGACAGCGTATCACTCCTGATGCCGACGAACAAAGAGCAGGTGTTGCATGCATTGGATCAGCTGAAGAGCGCACCTCTCTTTCACGGTTTCAGGGGGGCTCCGCCTGCCGATCTGAATGCCGCCGTGGATGCCATCCTGGCGGTCGCGGGCATGGTAGAAAATGACCCGTCGTCCATCATCGAACTCGATATCAACCCCCTGATGCTCCTAACCGAAGGTCAGGGGGTGATTGCAGGAGATGCGCTGATCAGGTTGAACACGAAATCTGAGAGAGACTATGCAAAGTGATCGGGTAGTGAAAGCAAATCCGAATGCGTGAGTATCTCAAGATTACCAGAAATTTATAAGACCGAAAGCACCGAGAGCTGACGGGTCGAGATGGGGGCTCGGCTCCGCGGTGGAAAGGACCCAAGTATATGAAATACGATGACAATAATATCGAAAAAACCATCATCGAGAAGGCGAAATCGTTGGGTGCATCGTTGGCAGGAATCGCGAGGGTCGAAGATCTGAAGGCTTCCAAATCCTATGAGGTCTACGGCAAATCCCCGTTCTACGAAGAATATGATCGCCAGTCGCCGAATTACTTCGAATTTAAGGGCTTTGAATGGCGCGAGGAGCACAAATCAGTGCTAGTGTGGGCTTTGGTTCATCCGTTATCTGAGCCCGAGCTCGACTGGTGGAGCATGAAGGTCCCGGGTTTTACCCCCGGCAACCGTGTGTTGCGGAGGCAGTCGAAACAGCTGCGGATCTGGCTGGGTGAAGAACTTGGAATCAGCGCCCTTTCGTTGCCCTACCAGATCGAGTTTGGAGGGGCTTTTCTCAAGGATTCTGCCCATCTGGCCGGCCTGGGAGTGATCGGCAAAAACAACCTCCTGGTCACGCCGGAGTTTGGAACGCGCGTGCGTCTTCGAGGGATTTTCATGGAGGCTGAACTCGAGCCAACCGGTCCGATCGACTTCGATCCATGCAATGGATGCGATAGGCCCTGTCACCAGGCCTGTCCGAGGGAGGCGTTCCGAAGCGGGACCTTCGAGAGGGCGCTCTGCAAGCTTGAGAACGACAAACGCGATGCCGATGTGGAAATTCTTAATGGTTCGATCATGGGCATTGATGAACCCAGCGAGGTCACCAAGCCTTGCCGTTATTGCGAACTCGCATGCCCCGTCGCGCAAGGTGACTCCCGCTGAGCTTTGGCGAATAATGCCGAATATCCACCGTCGTTTTTAAATTTCTGACACCTGGTCGGATGGTTCGTTTGCGTTCATCTCTCTGATCAACAAATGATTTCGCCTGACAAGACCTTTTCCTCAACTGCTAAAGATGCGATAGCGCTTGCAAACCTAACATAGCTAAAGATTATCTATTTCAGTATCGCATCTAACAATTTCTCGGCTCTCCCAAATTTTATCTTCAGGCACGTTACCTATCAAAAATAAAGGCTCAAAAAAGTGTGTATTCGCTATGGCTAATTTACAAAATTATAAGCAAGTGAAAAATCGAATGGACGATATGATCAACAATTTTTTAGGCCCCAAAATCTTGGTTACGTTTACAATAGCTGTACTTTTGGAGTTCCCCCTTTTTACAGTATCATTGAATTAATCCCAACCCGGGTGATATTTGGTTTTTGCCATATGATATCACCAACTGCCGGAACCCTCGATAGTGATTGACTAAATCCTCTCGATTTGTTTATAAGCGCTATTTAACGATCTCTGAAGCATCTATTCATGAGAAATCGCTGGAACAGAAATGGATAACGGTCTGAAATATCTTGTTATATTCGACTATGACGGCGTTATCGTCGACTCTCTGGACACCAATTTGAAAATCGCCGCACAGGCGTGTCAAAAGATAGGATGCCCTGTTCATCTGTCACAGGCCGACATCGAGCGGTTGGAAAATATTGCCTTTGATGACCTCGGACGTCAAATCGGGGTGCCGGAAAATAAAATTCTAAAATTCACCGAGATCGTATTCGATCTTCTTGCTCAAAACGTGATTTCTCCTCCCATTTTCCCGGGCATCAAAACGGTTATTCAAAAGCTGAGAACAAAAAGTCACCTGGCGGTCATTACCACGAATGTAAAAATCGCCGTAAACCAGGTTCTTGAGAGTGGAGGGCTTTGTCACGATATTGATCTGGTCATGGGCGCCGAACAAAACGGTTCAAAATCAGAAAAGATTTGTCAGGCCATGGCAGCATTTAACGTCAGTTCGAGCTTCACCTACATGGTCGGAGATGCCGTCAGCGACATTCGAGCAGCTCACAAAGCCGGCGTAGACAGTATCGCGGTGAACTGGGGGTATCACTCCAAAGAAAAATTGCTGCAGGCCTCCCCGGGCCATATGGTAAACGCCCCTGAGGATATCACGTCGATTATAAGATAAACAAGCCAAATGGCATTTAACAAATATTAGGGCAAATCCTGATCCTTGAGAAACAGCTTTATAGCCCGCCGAGGATGGCCATGCAATCAACTCAAAGGTGTGAATCCGAGCCTATGGATATGCCCTTTGATATAATTATCGGAGATTATATTCTTTGGGACTCCGATTTGACAGCAACCGAAAAAATGAGATCGGTTGCATGTATCAGTTTTATAGCTGTAATTATTCTGACCATTTCATGAGCTTGGATTATCTCCATAAATCGCTATCAACCCATAATTAGTCTTTTAGCATATTTCAAATGGCAGTCTGGCTAATTTTGTTAAGATTTCTTTGTTGCCAAATAAATAGACCACATAGGACAATATTAGCAAAACCGTAAAGATTGGAAACAGGAGACGAAAAAATGATATTAAACCCCAGAGAAAATAAATACGAATACCTGGATGAAAAATCCAGGTCGATCATGCTGAAAACAATTGAGTTTTTTGAAAACAAAGGAAGGGCCAAGCTCAAATCCGATTATCACGAAAAGGTGTGGTACGCGGATTTTATTGAATTTATTAAAAAGGAAATGGTGTTTGCCACCCTGCTGACACCCTCTGCCCACGGGGGGGAGGGGTGCCGTTGGGACACTTACAGAAATTGCGCTTTCAATGAAATCCTGGGTTTTTACGGCCTGCCATACTGGTACACCTGGCAGGTGACCATTCTCGGTCTGGGGCCCATCTGGATGGGGGTCAATGAAGCTGTGAAAGCAAAAACGGCCCGACTGCTCAAGGAAGGTGGTATTTTCGCCTTCGGGCTATCGGAAAAAGGGCACGGGGCCGATCTCTACTCCAGCGAAATGGCCCTGACGCCCCTGGGAGAAGGGAGATATGTTGCCGACGGTGGGAAATACTATATCGGAAACGCAAATGAGGCGGCCCTGGTGTCGACCTTCGGCAAGGATACGGAAACCGATGAATATGTGTTTTTCGTAGTCAATTCCAAGCACGACAATTTTGACCTGGTGAAAAATGTCGTTAGCTCCCAGAACTATGTTGCCGAATTCGCGCTGCAGGGATACCCCATTACCGAAGAGGATATCCTCACCAGGGGGCAGGATGCGTGGGATTCTTCCCTCAACACCATCAATGTCGGCAAATACAATCTGGGCTGGGCATCCATCGGTATCTGTACACATGCACTGTACGAAGCTATTACCCACGCCACCAACCGGATTCTCTACGGCAAGCGCGTAACGGAATTCCCACACATACGGCAGTTGTTTGTGGATGCCTACACACGGCTTGCGGCCATGAAGCTTTTTGCCTTGAGGAATGCGGACTACATCAGGGCGGCCTCAACGGAGGACAGGCGTTACCTGCTTTACACGCCCATTACCAAGATGAAGGTAACCACCCAGGGGGAAGAGGTGATCAACCTGCTGTGGGATGTCATCGCGGCAAAGGGGTTTGAGAAAGACATGTATTTCGAGATGGCGGCACAGGATATTCGGGCGCTTCCAAAACTAGAGGGCACGGTACACGTCAACATGGCATTGATCATCAAGTTCATGGCCAACTATTTTTTTAATCCGGGTGAATTCCCGGAAATCGGCCAGAGAAACGGCACCGAGGATGACGGCTTTCTCTTCAACCAGGGACCTACCCGCGGTCTGGGCAAAATCCGTTTTCATGATTTCAACATTGCCTACAACAGCATCGATCTTCCCAATTTGACTGTGTTTAAAGAACAGATCAGGGTTCTGCAGGAGCTTTTAATGACCGCGCCG
>JASFPE010000203.1:0-9203 GCA_050116155.1 Desulfobacterales bacterium | reverse complement strand
AGTCAGAAGTCAGACGACAGCGGACAGCGGATTTAGGAATTGAGGAATTCAGGAATTGGGAAATTGATATAAAATTAGGCAGAATACATTCAATTCCTAAATTATTATGACTTTCAATCCGAAATCTAAAATCCGAAATCGTGAGGCCCTGACACTTGAAACCCACTTTATCTTGAAACCCGTAACCCGAAACACGTAATCTGTAATACGTAAGCCCGAACCCAGTGAAAGAGGATTGAAGATGGAGACAATTTGGGCGCCATGGCGGATGGAATACATTCTGTCTGAAAAAGAGGATAACTGCATTTTTTGTGATGCGCTGTCGGAAAACGATGACCTCACCTTGTACAAGGGCAATATTACTATGGTAATGATGAATAAATTTCCTTATATTAACGGACATTTGCTTGTTGCACCGATCCGGCATCTGTCATCGCTGGAGGAACTCCAAAAAGATGAAATGGCAGAATTAATGGCAACTACGGAACGATCGGTGGCGATTTTGAAAAAGGTGATGAAACCGGACGGTTTTAATGTTGGACTGAATCTCGGTAAAGTTGCCGGAGCCGGGGTAGAGGAGCATTTGCATTTTCACATTGTGCCGCGCTGGTTTGGGGATGTGAATGCTTTGACCGTATTTGGAGAGGTGCGGGTCATTCCCGAACACATCAAGTCCACATATCATAACTTAAAGCCGCATTTTGACAAGTTAGAGGAAACGATTCTTACATCTTGAACCTGCCAATCCTCCAGACAATTCTGAGGTATAATCAGATTATCGATGAGTTCTCCGAAACTTACTCCCATGATTAAGCAGTATTTAGCGATTAAGGATGAGTATCCTGATGCCATTTTGTTTTATCGTATGGGAGATTTTTATGAAATGTTTTTTGAAGATGCGGAGAATGCCTCTCGAATCTTAGACATCACACTGACATCGCGCAACAAGAAAGAGGAATCACCGGTTCCCATGTGTGGTGTGCCCCACCGAGCGGTTCAGGGGTATATTGCCCGCCTGATCGAACAGGGATGCAAAGTTGCTATTTGTGATCAAGTCGAAGATCCGACAACGGCGAAGGGACTCGTCAGAAGAGAAGTGGTAAGGGTGATCACGCCCGGCATGATTATCGACTCAGAGTTTTTAGATGAACGATCCAATAACTTTGTGCTCGCGTTTGCGCATTTTGAGGATTTTTCCGCCATTGCATATTTGGATATTTCCACGGGGACTTTCCGGGTAACCGAATCCAAGGATCTGAGGGCACTTATCGATGAGACAATGCGGATTTTGCCCAGCGAGATTCTTTTGCCGGCTTCTGCTAAAACGGATGCACGTTACACACCACTGATTCGGGCTTTATCAGAAAAATC
Source organism: Desulfobacterales bacterium (assembly GCA_050116155.1). Taxonomy (GTDB): domain Bacteria; phylum Desulfobacterota; class Desulfobacteria; order Desulfobacterales; family JAHEIW01. The sequence goes on along the minus strand of JASFPE010000203.1, from coordinate 7,832 downwards.
GATCACCTATTTAGAAGATCGGGCGTTTGAATTTAAGCGTGGTTATGAAAGACTTACCGATCAATTTAAAACCATATCCCTTGAAGGATTTGGCTGCGAAGACATGAAAAATGGCATTCGCGCAGCCGGTGCGGTTATTTTTTATGTTCGCGAAACCCAGAAGCAAAAAACTGAACATTTAGCCCGCATCGAAAGTTATTCGATCGAAAATCATCTCATCATAGATGATTTGAGCTGTCGGAATCTGGAACTGGAAAGAAATATCAGAACCGGAACGCGGCGAGGCACCTTGCTGGGCATAATCGACCGTACCATGACATCCATGGGAGCTCGTTTGCTAAAGATCTGGCTGAGATATCCGCTGATCGACGCAGAATCCATTGAATTGCGACACGATGCTGTGCAAGAAGCCAAGGACAACAATAAGACGCGACGGAAAATTCGGGAAGGTCTAAAGACTGTTTATGACATTGAAAGGGTGGGGAACAAAATCGTCATGGGGCGGGCCAATGCCCGCGACCTCATTGCCTTGAAACAATCGCTCTGGATGCTGCCGGAAATCTGGGCTTTGCTTTCCGAATTTAAGGCACAGCTTTTTCAGACCCCGGAGAATCTGGCTCCCCTGAATGAACTTGCCGATCTGATTGATAGGGCGATTCGGGAAGATGCCCCGATGACGATTAACGAAGGCGGCATCATTAAATCAGGCTATAGTCAAGAGCTTGACGAACTGGTAAAAGTAAGCCGTGATGGGAAAAGCTGGCTGGCGGAGCTGGAAATCCGCGAAAAAGATAAAACCGGAATCACAGCGCTGAAAGTCAGGTTTAATAAGGTATTCGGATATTATATCGAAGTCCCCAAAAGCCGATCTTCGGACGTCCCGAATCATTATGTACGCAAACAAACCCTGGTAAATGCCGAACGCTATATTACGGACGAACTCAAATCCTTCGAGTTAAAGGTTCTGGGGGCCGAAGATCAACGTGCGACTCTTGAACATGAAATTTTTAATGCCATTCGTCAACAGGTGATTCAACACAACAATTCTATTCAAAATGTTGCCAGATTCCTCGCCTATCTGGACTGTCTGACGAATTTGGCTGAAGTTGCCGATCAAAACGACTACTGCCGACCGCAAATGACCACGGACGGTTGTATATTCATCGAAGATGGCCGACACCCGGTTGTTGAAAAGATGATCACCGGTGAACGATTTGTGCCCAATACCATTCGCATGGATGATCCGAAAAATCAAATATTGATTATTACCGGCCCGAACATGGCAGGTAAGTCCACCATTTTACGGCAGGTGGCGCTTCTGGTCATCATGTCCCAAATGGGTTCGTTTATTCCTGCCCGGAAGGCTTCCGCAAGTATCACCGACAGAATCTTTACCCGTGTGGGAGCTTTAGACAACTTATCTCAAGGACAGAGCACGTTTATGGTAGAGATGCAGGAGACTGCCAATATCTTAAATAATGCGACCCAACATAGCCTGGTCATCATGGATGAGATCGGCAGGGGCACCAGCACATACGACGGTCTGAGTATTGCCTGGGCAGTGGCAGAATATTTACATGATTTGCACAACACCGGAGTGAAAACACTATTTGCCACCCATTATCATGAACTGACCGAGCTGGCTCATAAAAAACCGCGGGTAAAGAATTATAATATTGCCGTCAAGGAATGGAATGAGGAAATTATATTTCTCAGAAAGCTCGTAGAAGGCGGCACCAACCGAAGCTATGGAATTCAGGTGGCGCGACTTGCGGGAATTCCGATTCAAGTTATAGATCGAGCCAAAAAAATCCTGTATAATATCGAAAGCGGAGAGCGCGAATTAAATGACTCTCTAATGCAGGATGAAATTGACAAGATATCTGAAAAAAATCCGATGCAGTTGAATCTTTTTCGCAAACCCGATAAACTGATCCTTGAACGTTTAAACATGGTTGATATCGCCAAAATGACGCCCATGGAAGCCATCAATTTTCTGAATGATTTACAGGAAATTGCGAAGTCTGAGAAAAAATAGATTTAGGAATTCAGGGATTTAGGCATTTTAGGGAATTTAGTTCATTTTAGGCATTTAGAGATAGGCGTTTGGGCACTTGTACAAGTTTCTGATACGTGAGTTTGAGATAAATGATTAACGCTATTGTGATGGGTTGCGGATTGTCCGGTTTGGGTTTCAAAACTAAAAAAATATACATAATTATTATTCTCTTTTTCTGCTGCGGCGGGATGTTTTGGCCGTATATTTCAGAGGCAGTTACAGCGAGAGAGAAATACTATCAGTCTGAGGCCTGTTACCGGGATCTTCGCGCAAATGCTCAAAAAAGGAAATACCGCGACAATTGGCTGCAATGCATTGAAAAATTTCAATCGGTATTTCAATTGGATCCGGACGGTCCCTGGGCTGCCGCCGGGCTTTACATGTCCGCTGAGTTATATCGTGAGCTCGCGAGATACTCCGGCAAGCAATCCGACCTGAATGAAGCCCTGGACTCATATAAACGAATCATAAAACGGTTTCCGGATAGCCGCTACCGCCAAAAAGCTGAGCGCGCCATTCGAACCATTGCACCGCAAGATACCTCAACCCAGGCGTCCAAGGATACGAACTCCCAGAAAACGCAACCATCCAAATCATCAACCGATGCCGCACGCAAGGCCTACTATTCTGCTGAGGCCTGTTATAATGAGTTGCGTAACGATTCAAAAAAAATAAAATATCGCCATAACTGGCTGCGGTGTATTGAAGGATTTCATGACGTCTACCGGCATGATCCAACCGGCCCCTGGGCGGCCGCCGGTCTGTATATGACCGCAAAACTCAACCAGGAACTTTATAACTGGTCCAGAAGTCAGACTGATTTGGAAGCGGCCCGGGGACTATTCGAACAAATCATAGAAGAATTCCCAGAAAGTCGCTATAAGATCAAGGCAACGTCGATTCTGGCATCTTTGCCCCAGGCAGAAGAATACGAGCCGATCAGTAAAAGCGAAGGTTTAGCTCAAAAGACGGAAGGCACTGTTAAACTTGGAAGTTCACCATCGAAGGGTTGGGCAACGGTTGACTACCTGCGCTTCTGGTCCAACCCCAATTATACGCGCGTGGTGATTGATGCGGATAAAGAAACCTCCTTTTCTTATCATCTTCTAAAAAAAGACCCATCTATCAATAAACCCCAGCGGCTTTATGTCGATCTACAAAAGAGCCGCCTGGGGAAGAACATCAAAAAATTGTATCCCATTGACGATGATCTTCTCAGTGATGCGCGTGCCGGTCAATATACACCCAACACCGTGCGGGTGGTGGTCGATATAAAGTCTTTTAAAAACTACAATATCTTTTCTCTGAAAGACCCCTTTAGGATTGTTATCGATATCTGGGGTGCAGGTGCAAAACAGGTTGCGTCGACGCCTGCGCACATTCCCATACCGGAGAAAGGACTGAAGCTGCCGCCCAGCGCGCTCGCCAAGCAACTGGCACTGGGTGTCCGTCGCATTGTTATCGACCCCGGCCATGGCGGCAAGGATTACGGAGCCCCCGGTTATTTAAGGGGTGTTCATGAAAAAAAGGTGGTTTTGGCCATTGCCAAGCGGCTTGCCGAAAAAATCCAAAAAGAATTAGGGGCCGAGGTCATTCTGACCCGCAGTGGCGATAAATTTATGACACTTGAAGAGCGAACGGCGTTTGCCAATACAAAAAACGCCGATCTTTTTATTTCCATTCACACCAATTCGCACAAAAACCGCAGGGCATATGGTATTGAAACCTATTTCTTGAATCTGGCCACCGATGATGAAGCCATTCGGGTGGCAGCTTTGGAAAATGCGACTTCGACCAAGAACATCAGCGATCTTCAATCCATACTGAATGATCTGATGCAAAATGCCAAAATCAATGAGTCCAGCCGCCTTGCCGTACATGTGCAATCTTCAATAGTGAGCCATTTGAAATCCAAGCGCTGGACCCGCATTAAAGACAAAGGTGTAAAACAGGCGCCGTTTTATGTTTTGCTCGGTGCCCAGATGCCTTCCATCTTGATTGAAACGTCATTTATCAGTAATCCCAGAGAGTGCAAAAGGTTAACCGATCCTACCTACCAAAACCGCCTGTGTGAAGCTATTGTCCTGGGGATTAAAAAATACATTAAAGAAACTACCCCTACGGCGTTTATAGACACCCGCCCGACCTCCCGGAGCGGGGGATAAGCCACATCAGCGACTCAAAAAAAGAACGTCGAACATCGAACGTTGGATGTTCGACGTTGGAAGTTCATTTTTTAAACAATCCCTTGCCCACAAAATGTAATCTCCTTACTTGTGATCCTCCCACTAATTTAAAAAAATAATGACTTCATGTGTAATTTTTCTTGACAGCAAACTGAAATCTGATGTATTAGATATCAATTGTTTTGTTTTATATAAATATATCTAAATATCAATAGGTTACCTTATATCTCGAACTATTATATTGATTGAAGCTCAGGATATTTTAGGGAATTCTCAATTTAAGTTCTATAAGTTTATTTTTTATATTAATGTACATACAGGAGGCCTTCACCTATGAGCGAAAAACATGTTCTCAAAGAAAACACGACGGCACCTCCCTGTCAGTGTGCCTGCCCGGCCGGAATCGATGTTCCGAGATACATCCGGCGTATCAAAGAGGGCAAATTAGACGAAGCACTGGCGGTTATCAGGGAAAGAATACCGTTTCCATCTGTATGCGGATTTGCCTGCTACGCGCCGTGCGAGGGAAACTGCGGAAATCGACAGTTCGGTGAGCCCATTGCTATCCGTGCGTTGAAGCGGGCTGCGGCAGAAAAGGGAGGCGATTTATGGTTTAAGAATTTGACCATCGCGCCGGAAAGCGGTAAACAGGCGGCCGTGGTGGGTTCCGGTCCAAGCGGATTGTCAGCGGCATATTACCTGGCCACCCTGGGCCACAAGGTGACTGTGTTCGAAGCCCTTGAAGAGACCGGTGGCATGATGCGGGTGGGGATTCCGGCATATCGGTTACCCCGGGAAGCCCTCGATCAGGAAATCGATTATCTCAAAGAGGTAGGCGTCGCCATAAAAACCGGCTATCGGGTAGAATCTGCGGATCAACTTTTAAAAGAAGGTTTTGATGCCGTCTATTTTGCATGCGGGGCCCATCAGGGTGCGAAACTGGGCATTTCCGGGGACGATCTGCCCGGTGTGGTGGATGGCATTTCATTTCTTAGAGAAGTCAACCAGGACCAAACTGTAGAGATCGGAAATCGGATAGCGGTTATCGGCGGTGGCAATACGGCCATCGATGCGGCCCGGAGTGCCATACGGCTCGGTGTAAAGGAAGTAAATGTCTTCTATCGAAGAACATCGGCTGAAATGACTGCCTATGAAGAAGAGGTTGGCGCAGCCATTTTTGAAGGGGTCGCCATTGAGTATTTGACAACACCGGTATCCGTGGCGCAGAAAAACGGCAATCTTGAGGTTACGTTTACGCGCATGGAACTCGGAAAACCGGATGACAGTGGGCGTCCGAGTCCGGTGCCGGTGGAAGGCAGCGAATTTACCAAAACTTTCGACAATGTGATCACTGCCGTCGGTCAGGTACCCGTGGGAACCCAGTCATTCGGTGTGGCATTGGGTAAAGGTGATTTTGTGCAGGTTGATGCGGAGACATTGGCAACCGATAAAGCAGGCGTTTATGCCGGCGGTGATGTGGTTTCCGGACCGGCTTCCATCATCGAGGCAATTGCCCAGGGTCGAAAGGCGGCGGCATCAATGGATAAATTCCTGGGCGGTGCCGGCGTCATCGATCAGGACCTGGCCCCACCGGAAGAAGAAATTGTGGTCATGGATTATCAGGCCGATGACCAGGCCCGGGTTTCCATGCCCTGCATATCGTTGGATGAGCGAACCTGCAGTTTTGCTGCCGTTGAAGTTGGACTATCCAGGGATTTGGCCATCAAGGAAGCCGAGCGATGCCGGGGCTGTGATGCCCGCCAATATGACGTGCAACTTTACGGACAAGCCTGTAAAGAATGCAGCTATTGCGTGGAAGTCTGCGGTCTGGATGTATTCGGGCCGGCCAGTGAATTTAACGAAAAAGGTTATCGACCCATGGAAGTCCAGCATCCTGAACGATGTATCGGGTGCCTGGCCTGTTTTTATGCCTGTCCGGATTTTTCGATTGATGTGAGTGAGAAGGAAAGCGCTTAACTATAAAGTGTGAAGTGACTAAAGTGATCTAAAGTGACTAAAGTTAATGAATTCTATCATTTTAATTTAAAAAAGATGGAGCAAAGCGACACATTAACTTTAGACACTTTAAACTTTAGATCACTTTAGATCACTTATTGGTCTAGGTATGGAATAGGCGATATGAAGACACAATATACAAACAACTACTTATTCAGGGGAATAAACAAATGAAACGTTACTTAGAAACCGGAAATTTTGCGATTACCCAGGGGGCCATGCTGGCAGGCTGTAACGCCTTTGCAGGCTATCCGATCACGCCGGCCACGGAAATTGCAGAAGCGATGTCCGTCAATTTGCCGCGTATCGGTGGCTATTATATGCAGGCTGAGGACGAATGTGCTGCCATGCACATGGCCATCGGAGCCTCCCTCGGGGGAATGAAAGCCATGACGGCGACCTCAGGCCCGGGATTTATCCTCTATGCTGATCCCTATGGATGGGCCATCGGATGCGAAATTCCGGTGGTTGTGCTCAATTCACAGCGCGTTGGACCGGTGAGCGGGATTACGGGCGCTCCGGGGCAGGGTGAGTTTTACAATGTTCGCTATCCCACCCAGGGCGGCAACTATGAAACCATTGTGCTGGCACCCAACAGCTCCCAGGAAGCCATGCTGATGACGGTGGAGGCATTTTATCTTTCAGAGCGGTTTCGAACACCCGTAACCATTCTGGCAGATCAACTGATAACCGACGGCTTTGAAGATATCAGCGTGCCAGAAACCGACGAAGAAAAAGAAGCCATGGGAATGCGATTCATGGAGCGCAAGGCCCACCAGGGGCCGGAGTTTTATCCGCCCACAGATGAAATCGACATTCCGCCGGTGGTGCTGGGTGTGGGCACCAAGGCCCTGTGTTCCGACTGGACGCCCACGGAAGAGGGCTATGATATTGAAACTGTGGAAGCTCAGCACAAGCACTCCTATCGTATGATTTATAAAATTCGAAATAACAGAGACATCATCAGCAGATATGAGACCCTATTCTTAGATGACGATCCGGATATCATTGCGGTTGCCTACGGCACCCCTGCGCGGACGGTAAAAACCGCAGTTAAAAAAGCCAGGGAAAAGGGACAAAAAATCGGAATGATCCGTCCCATCTCGGTGTGGCCCTTTCCGGATGAGCTTTTTCAACATAAGGCTAAATACCTGTCGGTAGAACTGGATTACGATGGCCAAATGGTACGCGAGGTGCAACGGGCTGCTCCGGTCGACAGCGAAATCCATTTTTTTGGCAAATGCGGCGAATTGCCGACCGTCGCAGAGCTGCATGAAACTTTCGACAAACTCCTCAAGGGCGAACAAATAAACCGAATAGGATGGGAAAGGGAGGCTTGGTAAATGGATAAATTAACAGACAAATATTTACGCAAAAGGAAGATACCCAGCACGGCCTGTTCCGGCTGTGGTCTGGGACAAGCGCACAAGGCAATGGTGGTGGCCATTGACGAGCTCGGCTTTGACTTTGATGAAATTATCTGGGGGACATCCATCGGCTGTGCCGGTCGACAGACCTTTGCCACCTGGAAGGGGGATAATTTTGCCGGTACCCATGGGCGCGTTTATCCT
>JASFPE010000202.1:0-9210 GCA_050116155.1 Desulfobacterales bacterium | reverse complement strand
TACACCCAGATAACCGCTCCCAGTTCGACATCCTTTTCTTCTCCTTGATGCGGCAGCTTGTAGTCAGCGGAGTTTAAGGCCGCAAAACCCCACCAGCCGGAAACCGGAGCGGCATATGTGAACACCCCGTTCCCATCGGCTTTGATGGTTTGGGTAATCATGTAACCGGTGGGTGCACTATACTTTTTATCAATATTGTAATATTCGACTTCAATCTCGGCAAAGGGCACGGGTTTGCCGTCCAGTTTTACAACTCCCTGAAAGACATTGCCGGCATAAAGGCCGAAGGGTCTGGACAGGGGCACGACTTCAGTCTTCAACCCGACTTCTTCATCCCAGCCCTCGTCATCGCCAAAGGCAGTTACCACGGTTTTGGTGTAATGAATGATAAATGCATCTTCCGCCGATTCCCAGTAGGGTTGGGGTTCCATGTAAAATATATACACGCCCGGGCGCCTGACCGAATACGGTGCCTTCCAGGCGCTGTGCCCCATGACGTGTGTTTCTTTAAGTGAACCCAGCAGGTCCTGTTTCTTTCCGCCGGCGAACACATTAAATGCTCTGGGTTTGGCCAAATCCATCCCAGCCATTTCAAAGGGGTGGGAAAAGGAGAGGGTTAACGTCACCGTTCGATTGTCAGTCTGCATCACCATGGAATCGGTGGGGATGAGCATCCCAAAATGTGACCAGGCCGGCATCGCCGTCACCAGCGAGAATACTATTCCAACGACCAAAATTTTACATTTATTCATAGCATTACCCCCAAATCATCTTCTTTAAATATCATCTGGATATTTTTTGGTTTTAGATTTCAGTTGTCGTTTTCTGGTTTCTGGTCTCAGGTTTCAGGTGTCAGCATCTGACACCTGAAAATTAGATCTACGACGCCTGGGTCGGGACGTCAATGGCCAAAGCACGGGCGGCGGACATGGCTCCTTCCACGGCGCTGCGACTCATTTCACGGGTAGCTTCCAGGTTAAGCACCTGGCCGTTTATGCGCACACGTCTGGTTTTCCCCGTGTGTTCAATACTCAACCCGCTTTCATTTATGGCGTGGACATGTCCGGTTCAGACGTCAAAGAGTCAGACATCGAGGTTTTCTTTAATATTTACATTGGTGCCACTAATAAGTTGATGCTGAATATCGAATATCGAAGTGTGGTATCGCTGCGCTCTGTCTTTTTATTCATAATAATAAAAATGATCCGCCGAAGGCGGACTTCGACATTCAGTATTCGATATTCGATATTCGATATTCAGTCGTTATCCTCCGGATACAGGTAATGCAATGCAGTCAAAGTATAAATTTTCGCCGTTTCAATCAGCTGGTCCAGATCAACCCATTCATCCACCTGGTGCGGTACCAGGCGATCACCGGCACCCATCGTAACGATGGGTATATTTTTCAACGACCAGAGAAAGGTTCCATCGGTTGCCCCCGGAACGCCGCCATATTCCGGTTTTTTTTGTGCCTGTTTATGGGTCGCCCAATGGGCAGCCTGTACAATCGGATCGTTGCGATCCGTCAGAGTACAGGGACGATCGGTTAAAATTTCCACCGCGACGTTGAGATGAGGATCGCGTTTTACATCGAGCAATCGGTCATATTCTTCGTAGTCATTGCACACCTGTTGCTCAATATCGCCGATGAGATCTTTGAGTTGGCTGATGATTTTAGGATGGGATTGTCCCGGAATCGTGCGAATGTCAAACAACAGCAGACCCTCGCCGGGCATGACATTCAGTTGTGGTGTACCACTGGCCGGAGCCCGGATGACGGTAGGGGTGAAACTGGGCCAGCCCAGGTATTCATCCTGTCCCAGTGCTCTTACTGCTGCCTGCTCCATTTGATGCATTCGTTGTATTAATAGCGATACAGCCGGTGCAATATTCAACCCGGCAAGGGGCATGGCGCCATGGCTCATTTTCCCCGTGATGGTGAAACGAACTCTCAAGGCGCCTTTTTGGGTAATACAGACGAGTCCGTCTTGTGGTTCGCAGATGATGGCCGCGGTGACAGGGTCGGCATGACCGCGCTTGATAAAATCTCTGACACCCAGCATTTGTTCTTCTTCATCACACAATACACCGCCGATAATTTTACCGGTTAGAGCTATTCCTGAATTTTTCAGCGCGGCCATAGCCGTGAGCATGGCTGCCAGGTTGCCTTTGGTATCGTTGGTGCCGCGACCGTACATCCGTCGCCCGACGATGTGAGCACCAAACGGGTCATACGTCCAGGCCGAAAGATTACCGGGTGTAACCACATCCGTGTGGCCTTCAAACATTAGTGTTCGTTTGCCAGGTTCGAAAGACCAGCTTATAATTACGTTCGGTCTTCCCGGGACGACCTGATCCAGTTGCACCTCAAAACCCTGTTGCCGGGCCCAACTATGGACAAACTCGGCAGCCTCTTGTTCATTGGTAGCGGCAGCCGGATCCCAGACCGAATTGATGCGTACCAGATCTGCTGTCAATTTGATTAGCTTATCCGGATCGATCTCATTTAGAACTCCAGATATAATTTCATCCGGGATCGTCAAAGGATTCACCGATTGGACGTTAAAACTAATGCGACGATTCTGGTGAGCGATCCTCAAGATCGCAAAAGGCTTTCATTCCCGCTAGGCTGGTGGCAAACAAAACTGCAGAGATAATGGCTCTGGCCATACAGTTGGCGGCTGCATGTCCCAGCTCATTGATACCAGTCGCCTGGGGGGCAGAAAATAAGTCAGCGGCATCCACTAACTTTTGTTTCCCGGTTGCCAGACAAAAAACGGTATCACCGTCAAACATGGTGTGCGCCGGCCGGATGGCGCGCGCAATTCCGTCATGGGTCATCTGGGCGATCTTCTGAGCCTGGGCCTTGGTAAGGATTGCATCGGTTGCCACAATGCCGATGGTTGTATTTCTTGCCGCGCCGGTCCCAGGCGCTGGAGGTATTTTCACCGAACGCTTTGCCTGATTTCCGAATTCGCTATTTATTTCAAGGCCGATTTCCCAGGGGCGTCCCGTAGCTGGATTAATAACCGATCCATATGAATTAACGGCTACCAGGGCCGCTACGGTGATGCCGGAGTCTAAAATCAGACTTGCGGTTCCCAAACCGCCTTTGATTCCTCCAGCCAGTGCGCCGGTGCCGGCACCCACGCTGCCGGTTATTATTTCTCCTTCTCGAGCAGCCTCACATGCCAAAAAACCCCAGTTGGCCTCAATGGGTGGAATAAATTTTTGTCCGCGACCCAGATCATAGAGCACAGCTGCCGGCACGATCGGGGCGACATATCCATTTTCCAGCGGAAAGCCCCATCCTTTTCCGGCAAGCCAGCGAACAACACCGTCTGAGGCTGCCAGGCCGAATACAGAGCCGCCGGACAAAACCACTGCCTGGGCTTTATCCACCAGATTCAGTGGCGCTAACAGGTCGGTTTCACGCGTACCGGGAGCTGAGCCACGGACATCAACACCCCCTACAGCCCCATCAGGACACAACGCTGCGGTAACCCCGCTGGCTGCTTTTGTGTCGGTAAAGCTGCCAACCAGCAGTCCTGCCACGTCGGTGAGCCCATTATGTTTTCCGAATCGCATAACTTCAGTGTCTGGATAAAGGTTTTAGGTTCTTTTTGCCATGAATCATAATATTTTTCAATAAGGGGATCAATAACCCAATATTCCATCATTCCAATATTCCATTATTCCATTTGTGAGCGAAGCGAATCCAGTTGTAGAATGATAAGGGGCAACTGTAAACAAATAAATAGACATTGATAAAAGAAATATTAATATTGACTAAAGCGCCATTGCTGAGATAAATAACCAGGTTTCCACAAGGTAATTGATTTAATCAGAGATATTGCGGATTCGAATTTTTTGAAAAGGATTTTCTATTACCATGATACAGTTAATCCGAGGTTTTAAAGACATACTTCCCGGCGAAGTTGAGCTCTGGCAGGAAATCGAACGGGTTGCGCGGCAGCTTTTTGAAGATTTTGGTTTTAAAGAGATTCGTATACCGATCATGGAAAAAACCGAGCTATTTGCCAGAAGCATCGGTGAAGATACCGATATCGTAGAAAAGGAGATGTATACCTTTGCTGATAGAAAAGGCGATCTGATTACCCTGCGACCCGAGGCAACGGCCTCTATCTGTCGCGCCTATATTCAACACAAATTATATGCCAAGGATCCGGTTCAAAAATTTTATGTTATCGGACCGATGTTTCGCAGGGAGCGGCCTCAAAAGGGGAGATACAGACAGTTTTATCAGTTTAATGCAGAGATATTCGGCGTCCAATCACCACTTGTGGACGTGCAGCTGATCTTTTTGCTGATTAAACTGTTTACCCGATTAAACGTCGCCGATCTCGCAGCCCACATCAATTCACTGGGATGCCCCAAATGCCGACCGGACTTTCGAGCAGCCCTGTCTGCATTCCTGATGGATGTGAACGATAAGCTTTGTTCGGATTGCATCCGGCGACGAGACCGCAATCCCTTACGTGTTCTGGATTGCAAACTGCCATCCTGCCGGGAGGCTTTAACCGACGCCCCCTCAATTATGGATTATTTATGCGATGACTGCAGCAAAGATTTTGCCGAGGTAAAAGCCAAGCTGGAGAAATTGGGTATCCCTTTTGTCGTCGACAAGCGCCTTGTCCGGGGACTTGATTACTATGCACGCACCACTTTTGAAATCCAAACCCAATCATTGGGTGCTCAGAGTGCCGTGGCTGGCGGGGGGCGATACGATGGACTGGTCAAAGAATTGGGGGGACCCGATATTCCGGCCACCGGTTTTGCCATCGGATTCGACAGGCTGACGGAGGTATCCGGCCTGAAAGCATCCGAGTTTTGCCGGAAACCGGATGTATTTCTGGCGGCCCTGGGAGATAAGAGCATTTCCCTGGCTTTTGAGTGGATGTGTGCTTTAGGGCTTGAAGGCGTCCAGGCTGAGATGGATTTCAGTAACAAAAGTTTAAAGTCCCAGATGAAACTTGCAGATCGGCTCGGTGCAGCGTATGTATTAATCGTCGGTGAAGATGAACTTAAGCAGGGATCGGCTGTCCTCCGAAATATGCGCACCAAGGAACAGACATCAGTTGCCTTCGATCAAATCATGGATAAGCTCAAAGCCATTCTCAGTTAGTTTTAGATTGTCAATGGTTCGCAATAAATACCGTTGGCCTCTGGCCTCTTGTTTGGTTTCAGGTGTCAGGTGCCAACCCAGCCTCTGGCCGCAGCAGTGACCAGTTTTATCGAAAAAGGACCGTTACCCTTGGTTAGTTCTGTGTAAAGGGCTAACAAAAAAATGAACATCGAACATCGAACTTTGAACGTTCAACATCGAATAATGTATTCTGTCAATTTAAAAAAGACTGAGCAAGACGCGATACTAGTGCTTGCGCTGCACGAGCGAATCAACCTTACGAAACTCAATTCGGCTGAGCTCATCGCAGGCTGCGAATCAGTATGCTGCTGTTTGTTTAAAATAGATAAAGCGTAGCGCCATCAATATTGGATGTTCGATGTTGAACGTTCGATGTTCGACGTTCAGCTGTTTTAAGATCACGTCTTTAGCGTGATTAACTGTTCCGGCCAGGCGGAGTTTCATATAAGGAATACAAAACGCCGTCGCTGACACCTGAAACCATCTTTTTTACGTTTTTGGCACTTGAAACCAGATACCAGCGAAAAGCCGCTGGAATCAGCGGATGATGATAAGTAAATAACTTCTGTGGAAGGAGTATATTGTTTTGCCTGACTTGTTAGAAAATATGCGAAGAACGCACAACTGCGGTGAGCTTGGAATAAAGGATGTTGGTAAAGAAGTGGTCCTGATGGGCTGGGTGCTGCGTCGGCGCGACCACGGCGGGGTTATCTTTGTGGATCTGCGAGATCGTGAAGGCATCACCCAGGTTGTATTTAACCCAAAGGTGGATAAAGCCGTCCATGCCAAGGCGCATGCCATTCGGAATGAATATGTTTTAGGCGTAAAAGGCAAAGTCGATCCCAGACCCGAGGGAATGATCAATCCCAAAATGGTTACCGGCGAAATCGAGGTTATGGTAACCGAACTTAAGATTTTAAATCCCGCTAAAACGCCGCCTTTTTTAATTGAAGACCTCATCGATGTTTCGGAAACCATCCGCCTTAAATTTCGTCATCTGGACCTGCGAAGGCCCCAGATGCAAAAAAACCTTATCTTACGTCACAGGGCCACCGTTGCAGTGCGAAATTATTTAAACAGCGAAGGTTTTCTTGACCTTGAAACGCCTTTTTTAACCCGCAGCACACCCGAGGGGGCCAGGGATTACCTGGTGCCCAGTCGCGTAAATCCCGCACATTTTTATGCACTGCCGCAATCTCCACAAATGTTCAAGCAGCTGTTTATGATATCCGGATTTGACCGCTATTATCAAATCGTGCGATGTTTTCGGGACGAGGATCTGCGAGCGGATCGGCAGCCGGAGTTTACCCAAATTGATATCGAAATGTCTTATGTCGGTGAAGAAGATGTGGTCAATATCACAGAGGCGATGATGGCCAGGCTTTTTAAGGATGTTTTGAATGTCAAGCTGAGAGTGCCATTTGCGCGCCTGTCCTATGACGAAGCGGTTGGTCGCTATGGCCTGGACAAACCGGATACACGTTTTGGCCTTGAGCTAAAAGATATCTCTGACATTGTTGAAGGCTCGGGTTTTAAGCTATTTTCCCAAGCCGTTCAAAAAGGTGGAATCGTCAAAGCATTGAGTGCCAAGGGATGCATTAATTTTTCCAGAAAAGAAATTGATGACCTCACTGATTTTGTAAGCGTATATCGGGCCAAAGGCATGGCCTGGATAAAAGTGAAGGATAATGAGTGGCAGTCACCCATTACCAAATTTTTCACCGACAAAGAAAAAAGGGCACTGGCCAAACGTATCGAAATGGAGCCCGGGGATTTGGTCTTTTTTGTGGCCGATCAGCCCAAAGTGGTCAATGAATCATTGGGATATCTCAGGAATCATATCGCCACGAAACTGAATATGATCAACGAGGATGACTTTCAATTTGTGTGGGTGACACACTTTCCCATGTTTGAATATGACGAGGCCGAAAAACGACTGCAGGCATTGCATCATCCGTTTACCTCGCCGCTGGAGGCGGATTACAGCAAGCTCAAGGATGATCCGCTCGCGGTGAAATCCCGGGCCTACGACCTGGTGTTAAACGGCTTTGAAATCGGCGGCGGCAGCATTCGAATCCATCAAAGAGACATCCAGGAAAAGGTTTTTGAGGCCCTGGGCCTTGAAAAACAAGCCTACAATGAAAAATTCGGGTTCCTGCTATCGGCTTTGGATTCCGGTGCGCCCCCTCATGGCGGAATAGCCATAGGCTTCGACCGGTTGGTGATGCTGCTCTGCGGGGAATCATCCATTCGGGATGTGATTGCTTTTCCCAAGACTCAAAAAGCCGCCTGTCTGCTGACCGGTGCACCTTCAGACACCAGCAAAACCCAACTGGAGGAATTACATCTCAGACTACGCCCGGGGATTGAGACATAAGTGCTAAGTTTTTGTAACGGTTCACACGTTGCATTTATGCCATTTGGAGTTGGCTTTAGATATGAACGTCCGACATCGAACGTCGAACATCCAACATCGAATTAAATTCAACGTTCGATGTTGGACGTTCAGTGTTCGATGTTCATCCTTTCAGTATGGGTTCCCCACCTGAACTCCGCGAAGCGTTCGGTCCATTATCCTGCTAAGCGCTGAAGTTGTCTTTATTTATATCCAGCATGACCGAATTTTTAACCCGTTGGGGCAGGACCGCGATACAGTTATTAATGCTCGCGTCGACGTCGCTATAGCTGAGATGCTGGTTTAGGAAATCGTCAAGCCCGGATGCATTTTTCTGTAACATTTCTCGGACGATGGCATGCGTGGCCAGGGGTGTACCTTCGTATTTGTTGAGCAGATACGCGAAGGCCAGGGCGATGGCAGCCATGGGGATGATAGCCAGAGCGGGCAGCCCGCGTTCCCGACAGAGCTTGGCCGCATAGATCGCATCCACCACGGCATGATGGATCATAAACCCCTGATCCCAGGTGTTGTCCCGTACCCCTTTGCTGATGGCAACATCCCACTGACGGGTGCCGCCGGCACCGCCATTTAAGAAATCGAAAAATTCAGCCTGCTCGGACCCGGATATTTCCTCTTGGAAGCATTCTGATTTGAGCGCTGCCGCCGAACAGATGCCCACCAGGCCGTTGAACACCATCAACTGGCCGATCAGCTTGACCTCAGCACCGGCTGTGACGCTGGTTCCGAAGTATTTGGGGTTGCCGATGGTTTGCAGCGTGGGCTCCAGCCTAGAATATATGGATTCGCTGCCACTGGCTAGAATGAGCATATTAGCGTTTTCTGCACCCAATGGCCCGCCGGTCAGGGGATAATTCACATAATCGATGCCCTCAGCGCTCAAGAAATCATACGCAGCCTGAGCAAATCCGGCACTCACCGTGGAAAGATGCAAAATGAACGGTTGACCCTTTTTGTTCTTTTGCATGTGAGGCACCAGGGCGCGGAAAATATCGCAGTCGTCGCCGTTTTTACCGGCACAAATGACGATCCCGTCGTAATCTCCATCGCCCACAAGCGGTTCATAGTCATGAACGAGGTCAGCCCCATGGTCTTTCCACGCCTGTCGGCACAAATCGCGTCTGTCATCTTTTGTTCCGCGATCATGAATGCGAAGGAAACGAGCAGGCCCCTCCGGTTTCAAATGTTTTGCTGATGGACTTAACATCAGCCCCATACCGCCGATACCCACGAGTTTAATCGTCATAGCGTTCATCCTCACTAAATTTTTGAAACAGTTAATGGTAAGATAAAACTAAAAGCCTTAGCCGGGCCGCTCAAGGCGGTTTTCGATATCATCCATACAAAAAACCATAAAATTTTGCAACCGGTTAAGTATTTGCTGTCGTTTATTCAATTTTTAGTTTTGATGCTTTGTTCATTTGCCGGAGGCTTTGAGAAAAAAAAAGCTCAATCTCAGAAGATTGAGCCTTTTAAAAAGTGGCTCCCCAGCACGGACTCGAACCGCGGACCCAGTGGTTAACAGCCACTTGCTCTGCCAACTGAGCTACTGGGGAATAAAATGGCAAATTGATTAAATTTTTTAGTTCGCCGGGTCTCCAGTGGTTAATCCGCCTGCGGCGGACTC
>JASFPE010000201.1:0-9228 GCA_050116155.1 Desulfobacterales bacterium | reverse complement strand
TTCGATAACAAATCATTTTTCAAAATTCGAATGGTATTCTCGAAAAGGCTTGGGGAGATCTATTTATGTATGAAGATTTAAATGGGAAGACAGCTTTGATTACCGGAGCCGGTAAAAAAGCAGGCATCGGTTTTGCGATTGCCAGAAAATTGGCTGCATGTGGCACAAATGTGATCCTGACGGATTTTGTTCACCGTGCTGACGAAGACAATCCGTTGATTACGGCAACACAGGCTGAATTAAAATCACTGGCCGATAGTTTGGCCGATCGATTCCACGTCAAGGCATTGTCTGTTGATGCGGATGTAACCAATGCAGATTCGATCCATCTCATGGTCGATACGCTTGGAGAACATTTTGAACACATACACATCCTCTGCAACAATGCCGGTACGGTGTTGGGGGTTCCCAATGCCATCCACACCTATGATGACGATGCCTGGATGAAGACCATTGATGTGAATCTGCATGGGGTTTTTCGGGTGTCAAAAGCCATCGTTCCGCTGATGATCCAAACCGGTGGCAGCGTCATCAATATGGCCTCCAAAGCCGCCAAGGTCCCGCCCTTGTTCAACGGGGCCTATGCGGTGGCCAAGGCCGGGGTGGTGATGTTGACCAGAGTGATGGCCAGAGAATTGGCCGGCAGCAATATCCGAGTTAATGCGGTTTGTCCGGGGGTTATTGCCACCGACTTCACCAAATGGCGCTTCGAATTGGAAGCCCGGGTATTAAATTCGACTGAACAAGCGCGAGAGGCCGAAATGGTTGGCACCATCCCCCTCGGTCGTCTGGGATCCGCCGATGAGGTAGCCAATCTGGTTGCTTTTCTGGCCTCCAGCGAGTCTTCCTATATGACCGGGCAGGCCATCAATGTTACCGGGGGCCAATTAATGGAGCTCTAAAATGGCATTAATACTGATTTGTCGCGGCTGGAAGCCGCTCCCCCAGGGGGGCTGTTATTAGTTATTTGTTATTCGTTATTAGGGTGGAGAGTAGGCGGCTCATATCGAAATTGCCATTAACCAATAACTGATAACAAATAACTAAAATGTGGGAGCGGCTTCCAGCCGCGATATAAGTTGCTGGTGTGTAAGAATGGACTTTTATTTATACATAAATTTCAAGGAGGAAAAACATGGCTGAGATAACCGGCGGCGAGCTTTTGGTGAGATGCCTTCATGCAGAAGGAGTGCGGTTTGTCCATGCGATCACGGACGGTACTTACATGATGGTGATTGAGGCGCTTGAGCGTCTGGGAAAAGATCTGGGGATAACACTAATAGTGCCCCGGCACGAAGCGGCTGCCGCCCATGCCTGCGATGCATATACGCGGGTAACTGGTGATCCTGGCGTAGTCATGGCCTGTGCCGGTCCGGGAGCAGCTAATCTTCTCGCCGGTTTGATGTGTGCTGAAGCAGAAGGCAGTCCGGTGGTGGCAATCACGACCACCCGTCGAAGTGAGATTTCGGATTCCTACGTTCATCAGGGCGGAATGCAAGTAAGTCGTCATCTTGATATCTTCAAACCGGCCGTGAAATGGAACGGGAAGATAGATCATTGGATCCGCATACCCGACATGGTGCGCCATGCGTTTCGCGTCGCTATGTCCGGTCGGCCGGGCCCTACGCATGTTTTAATACCCGAAGATATCCTCAATGAGCGATGTGATGAAACCAGCGTCCAGATTTGGAATCCGTCAAAATACCGAGTTGTGGACAGCGGAAACTATGACCCGGCATATATCCAGAAAGCGGCAGTATTTTTAACAGAGGCGGATTTTGTCAACATCCATTGTGGTAATGGAGCTGAGAGAGCCGGGGCTGGAGCTGAAGTGCAAGAGTTAGCCGAATATCTCGGCGCAGCTGTCACCACTACGATAAGGGCACGAGGGATCATTTCAGATGAGCATGAATTGTGTTTTCATCCCACCTGTTTATCTAGAATTATGGCCAACAGCCAGGCAGATGTTGTGCTGGCAGTTGGCACGCGTCTCGGTGAGCTAAATATGTGGGGCAGGCCTCCCATGTGGGGTGATCCGGAAACTCAACGCCTTATACAGATCGACACCGAACCAACCAACATGGGTTTGAACCGTCCTGTGAATGTCCCCCTTGTCGGTGATGCAAAAGTGATTTTAAGCCATTTGACTACTGCTGTAAAAGAACTTATCGATAAGCGAGACCCCCATCCGAAAATCGCCGAATTTCGCAGTGTACAAGACGATTGGCGCAAAGAGCTCGACGATGCCATAGTCGATATGGAGCGGTCGCCAATGCTGACCGGTCAGATTTTAAAAGTTTGTAATGAATTCTTCTCCGATGACGCCGTCTTTGTCATGGACGGGGGTAATACAACCTTATGGAGCATTCACCATCACGTTCCCAAGAAATCACGATCCGTGGTTTATTCGATGAACTACGGTCACTTAGGAACAGGATTACCGTATGCTATCGGCGCCAAGCTTGCCTATCCTGACAAACCGGTTTACTGTGTGACCGGTGACAGTGCTCTTGGATTCAACATTCAGGAACTTGAAACCGCTGCTCGCAATCACTTACCGGTTATTATCATCGTGGCAGTCGATGGCGCATATGGTATGGAAAAGACTGCCCAGCAACGGATGTTCGGCAGGAAAGCCGATTGGTTCGGCCACGATCATGCGCCTGTCCGGTATGATCAGGTAGCAATTGCCATGGGGTGTCACGGTGAATACGTTAGCAGAGGCTCTGAAATAAAAGCAGCACTCGAACGCGCACAAGCCTCTAAAAGACCAGCTGTTATTCATGCAGTGGTTGACCCGGTAGCAAATATTGACCCTCCCGGTAACTGGCTTTGGACAGCAGCTCGCACTGGTAAGCTGGAAATGTAACTCGTCAAAGCGAAAGAGCAATATTATGGATATTGCGGCTATCGATCAGGTCCGTCTCAATTTCAATCCCCAGGGGATTTTTATTATTAATGCGGCTATCGGCCTGATGATGTTTGGGGTGGCGCTTGAGATGAAACTGGATGATTTTAAGCGAATCTTTGTGGCACCCAAAGCGCCATTGATCGGTCTGGGGTCGCAGTTTATTTTATTACCGGCTTTCACCTTTTTATTAACATTGATGCTCAGACCACCGCCTTCCATTGCTCTGGGCATGATCCTCGTGGCTTCCTGTCCCGGCGGTAACCTTTCCAATATCCTCACCTATCTGGCACGGGGCAATTGTGCCGTGTCGGTCAGCATGACGGCGGTTTCCACGGCGGCAGCTGTTTTCATGACACCGTTTAATCTGGCCTTCTGGGGCAGTCTCAATCCCGACACCCTCAAGATTTTAAAGAAAGTGAGTCTCAGCCCTTTCGACGTTTTTGTTAATATTTTCATCATCCTCGGAATTCCACTGATTGCCGGTTTAGTGCTCTCCCGCATTTTTCCGTCCCTGGTTGAAAAAGTGCGCAAGCCGTTTAAAATATTTTCGTTGGTCTTCTTTATCGCAATTGTTGCCGCCGCCCTGGGGGCCAACTGGCAAAATTTCATTAATTATGTCGGACTGGTATTCATCGGTGTTCTGATTCATAATGCTCTGGCGCTTAATCTGGGGTTCTGGGCCGGTCGCCTTTTCCGACTCAGCGAGCAGGATGTCCGGGCGGTATCTATCGAAGTCGGTATCCAAAACTCAGGTCTGGGATTGGTGCTGATTTTCAACTTCTTTGGCGGTCTCGGCGGGATGGCCATTATTACCGCCTGGTGGGGTATCTGGCATATTATTGCCGGGTTGATGGCCGCCTTCATTTTTTCCAGAAGGCGCCTGCCGCTGGATGCCCGGCAAACGACATGAAGCCTAACATCTTGTAATTTCTATAGCATGTTGAAGGTATGTAGCTATTTGCGAAACTGGTTTTATGCCGATACATGGAATAGTGGAATCCTGGAATATTGGAATAATGGTTAAAAACTCATAACTTCATTGTTTGAATTATGGTTATAGGGATCAATGATTAGATAGAAGATTGTCTTCCCAATGACTGCTTTATCTCATGATTAATGATATTTATCCATGTGCTGCAAGACAAACCCAATATTCCAGTATTCCATCTTTCCATCATTCCAGTTGTGAACGAAGTGAACTAATTCTGTATGAGACATAAAATAGCGAAAAAATTCGAAAATAAGGTTGTCGTGGTCACTGGTGCTGCCAGTGGAATCGGTGCTGCGATCAGCTCAAGGTTCGCCCGCGAGGGCGCTAAAATGGGGCTTTTGGATGTGGATGCAGGCGGCATTCAAAATAAGGCCCAGGAACTTGTCGATCAAGGATCCGATGTGGTCGGCCTGGGCTGTGATGTTGCCGACCGGGAGGATTGTGAGTCGGCCATCGGGAAAATTATTTCACGATTCGGCGGCATCGACGTACTTGTCAACAATGCCGGCATTACCCAGAGAAGTGCTTTTAAGGATACCCAGGTGGATGTCTTTAAGAAGGTCATGGAGATTAATTTCTTCGGAGCCCTTCACTGCACCAAGGCCGCACTCGAAAGCCTTATGGATCGCAAGGGGATGATCATCGTCATTGAAAGCATCGCCGGCATATCGCCATTGCTGGGGCGCAGCGGTTACTGTGCCAGCAAGCACGCCCTGCATGGCCTTTTTACATCGTTGAGATCCGAAATCCGGGCTGCCGGTGTTCATATCATGATCGTATGTCCGGGCTTTGTGAAAACCAATCTCCAGCAGCGGGCCTTGGGTGGTGACGGACAGGTGACCTTCCACCCGCAATCCAAGGTCGGTAAAGAGGTCTTGCCAGCAGAGGTGGCTGACGCGGTTTATGAGGCCGCCTTGAAAAAAAAGCCGCTGCTGATTCTGTCGCCGGTGGGAAAACTGACCTATTGGATCAGTCGCTTCGCGCCGGTACTGTATGAGCGCCTGATGGCCCGACAGCTGAGGGATGAACTTGTCAGGTAGGTGAGCATATTATCGTCAATTTAGATTTAATTACTAATGAGTTCATCAAGTGACCGATGTAAGACGAATTAATTTCGATCGCGGCTGGAAGCCGCTCCCACAGTTCGATGACGAATATGTGGGAGCGGCTTCCAGCCGCGAGAAATCGAGTATGTCGAGAGGCTCT
Organism: Desulfobacterales bacterium; assembly: GCA_050116155.1. Lineage (GTDB taxonomy): Bacteria > Desulfobacterota > Desulfobacteria > Desulfobacterales > JAHEIW01. The sequence goes on along the minus strand of JASFPE010000201.1, from coordinate 4,120 downwards.
TGTTTTTCTTGGTCGTTTGGAATTGGGACGAAGGTCAATAAATTCAGATGTTTGAGGCCAAGACCGCCTGTAATTTATCCAAATAGCCCCCATAAAAATGATCTGCGCCCTCGATGATTTCAAAACACGCTTCCGGATTCCATTTCGGCCTCAACTGATGTATTAGACCGGATGAAGCTATCTCATCACGGCTGCCGGTAATAATCAGGTTCAGACAATCCAGGCTGGCGATGCTGCCGAAATCCAGAAACGCCACCGGCGGGGATACCATCACCATGGTTTGGATGCCGTCATCCTGGCAGTTTAAATGGGCATTGACCCAGGCGCCGAAGGAGTAACCGGCAAGAATAAGATGCCGAATACCGAAGTTCTCCAGGTGAGCAAGGGCCGCACGGACATCCTCCTGTTCCCCGCGGCCGTCTGCATAGGTTCCCTGACTGTTACCCGTTCCTCTGAAATTAAACCGCAAGGTCGTATAATCGTTTTTTTGATAGGCATGCACCATGGCTGTCACCACCGGGTTATGCATATCCCCGCCGTAGAGCGGGTGCGGATGAGTGATCACCACACCTTTGTTGGATGCACCCTGCCTGAAAAGCCCTTCAAGCTGATAACCGTCAGACATGAATGTGATTTTTTCTTCCATTTTTTCGCTTTATTCGAGATTGCCTTTTGTTTGTGATTGTCGGCATTAACCTTAAAAGCCGATTTGATCAACCACCGCACTTTGAAAATTTTTCCACCTTCGCCAGGATTTCGATGATATCATTCCCAAATATATTTTTCTGCCAGTTTTTCATCTCGTTTATTTTATGGAGCCGGCTCAGATCCAAAGGTTGCTGAAGCGCAATGGCGTTGATCTGCACATTGGTCAACAGCAGGGCCGGATCGATGTCCATTTTTTTCGCCTGCTCATCCCGCCAGGTTTTCAGGGTCCTTGTGCGTTTTCCGACATCCGGTTTTACTGTCTGCACCTTCTTGCGTGGATAATCCGGTAAATCATCTTCCGGCAATCTCAGGGCTGCCTGAATGGCGGTCAAAAGATTCTGGCCGTACATCCGGATTTGGTTTGGGCTTAAAACCGCAAGTCGTTGCAGGTCTTTTGGTCGTCTGGGTTTTTCGATGGCCAATTGCTGCAACGCTTTGTTTCGAATAATTTTGAACAGAGGTTTGTCTTTTTTGCAGGCCATATTTTTGCGAAACTCAAGCAATGCCTCCAAAACCGCCAGGCTGCGGGGATCGAGTTTGCCGGCCCCCTTAAAATTAAGAAACAGCGGGCCCTCTTTATCGGAAACCGGTCGTACCTTGCTGAGATGTTCACATTCTTCCACAACCCAAGACAGCCGTTTTTTTTGTTTTAATTTCGATCTCAATTTTTTGGCCAGCGGCAGAAGATAATGGGCGTCCTCGGCGGCGTAGGCGATCATTTCATCAGGAAGCGGTCTTTTAGACCAGTCCTTGCGGCGGTATTTTTTCTTGAGGTTAACATGAAACCAGCGCTTAAGTACGGCTTCCAGACTGGTTTCAGCCATTCCTAAAAATCGGCAGGCCAGCTGGGTGTCGAAAAGGCCATTCACTTCGATCTTAAAATCCCGATACAATGAGCGGATATCATAGTCGGCACCGTGAAATACTTTTTGAATTTTGCAATTAGAAAAAAGCGGTCTGAGGGATGATAAATCGGGGATTTGCAAAGGGTCTATAATTACATTGAGGTTCTCAGCGGCCATTTGTAACAGACAGACTTTTTCTTTGAAATGGTACATGGAGTCTGCCTCCAGATCGACACCGATGAAGCTTTGATGTTGAAGCGTTCCTACCAGGTGTTCAAGCTGTGCGCCGGTGGTAATGATGTCGTAGTGCTGCGATTTTCCAGTGCCCATTTTTTTCTTGACCCATTGTAAGGTTTAACCTAAATGTACAATTTTGTGCTTTGCCCGTAACACGATTTTTGATATCGTTTATTTAAAATTTTTCCGGATCACGCATATATATCAACCTCAACGTACAACGGTGAATATGAAATGGTCAACATAACACTTCCAGATGGCGATATAAAGGCCTTTGAATCACCCCTTACGGGTATGGATTTAGCCAAGAGCATTTCAGAGGCACTGGCCCGCGATTGTGTAGCGATGGAGATGGATGATAAATTGGTAGATTTGACCGCCACCATCGACCATGATGCCAGGATCCGTTTAATTACCTCCAAAGAACCGGAGGCCCTGGATATTTTACGCCACAGTGCGGCCCATGTCATGGCCCAGGCCGTTTTGCGAGTGTATAAAGACGCGAAACTGACGATTGGTCCGGCAGTGGAAGACGGATTTTACTATGATATCGATATGGAACCGTTGTCTGAAGAGGACTTTGCAAAGATCGAGGCAGAAATCAAAAAAATAGTGAAAGCAAAGCTGCCAGTGCAACGTAAAGAAGTTTCCAAAGACGAGGCACTGGAATTTTATAAAGGCGAACCATACAAGCTTGAAATGATATCCGAATTGGATGACGAGACGATTTCATTTTATGAGCAGGGTGAGTTCACCGACCTGTGTCGTGGCCCCCATGTTCCCCATACCGGTTATGTCAAACACATCAAGCTTACCAAGGTTTCGGGTGCGTATTGGCGGGCTGACCCGTCCAAGCCCCAGCTTCAAAGAATATACGGTACCGCTTTTTTTACCAAGAAGGAGTTGAAAGACCACCTGACGTTTCTTGAAGAAGCCAAAAAGAGAAACCATCGGAAAATTGGCCAGGCCCTGGATCTGTTCAGTTTTCATGAAGAAGCACCCGGCATGCCGTTTTTTCATCCCAAGGGTATGGAGCTCTGGAACGCGCTGCTGGAGTATTGGAGGGCCGAGCACCGGGCGGATGGATATGTAGAAACCAAGACCCCGATTATGCTGAACCGTTTTCTATGGGAACGATCGGGCCACTGGGAAAATTATCGCGAAAATATGTATATCTCCGCCATCGATGATATCGAGTATGCGATCAAACCCATGAATTGCCCCGGAGGAATGCTTATTTATCGACAGAAACCGCACTCTTACCGGGAGTTGCCTCTGCGGGCTGCCGAGGTCGGTTTGGTCCACCGGCACGAGCTCAGCGGCGTGCTGTCCGGGCTTTTCCGGGTCAGGGCCTTTCACCAGGACGATGCGCATTTATATATGCGGCCGGACCAAATACAGGACGAAATTTTGGGTATCCTCAAACTTTCCGAGCGGATGTACGGCACCTTCGGTTTGGGGTTTCATCTGGAACTTTCCACCCGGCCGGAAAAGTCCATCGGCACCGACGAGCAGTGGGAAACGGCCACCAATGGACTGGAATCCGCGCTTAAGGTGTACGGGAAGGACTACAAATTGAACGAAGGCGACGGTGCGTTTTACGGACCGAAGATCGATCTGCATATTAAAGATGCGCTCGCACGCACCTGGCAATGCGGAACGATCCAGCTGGATATGGCCCAGCCTGAGCGATTCGATCTTAACTATATCGAAAAGGATAATGAGAAGCATCGTCCGATTATGATTCACCGCACCGTTTTCGGGTCCATTGAGCGTTTTCTGGGCATTTTGATTGAGCATTTTGCGGGCAAATTCCCGTTGTGGATGGCTCCAGTTCAGGCCATTATCCTGCCCCTCAATGACGATCTAGTGCCCTATGCAAATGAGGTGCTTACCACATTGAAAAGTGCTGGACTGCGTGTGGAGGTCGACAGCCGGACCGAAAGCCTGAACAAAAAAGTGCGTGAAGCCCAGCTGAATTATATTCCGTTGATTCTAACCATCGGCGGCAAGGAAAAGGAGGGGCAAACCCTGGCGGTTCGAACCTTGGATGGTAAAGTGAAATATGGCATATCTCACGATACATTTCTCAATACGGTTCTTTCTCATGTTCGAAACCGGGAGCTTTCGCTGGAAATTTTTAGCGAGTAATTCATTTCCAAGTTTGGAAACGAATTAATAGGGCCGGCCTCTGCGCCGGCCTGAATCGGGCAGCCACAGAGGGCTGCCCTACCTTGGCTTTGCCGATAATCTGCGCGGAGGCTGGCTTTTCCTTTAACGCTATGCGCTATGCCCTATGCTTTAGGCCCGCCGTGAACGAAGCTCATTGG
>JASFPE010000200.1:0-9230 GCA_050116155.1 Desulfobacterales bacterium | reverse complement strand
GTGGAATGAAAATGGGGAATACGTTCAAGCGGTAGAACAGATCTTCTCTAAATTTATCCTCTTCCACCATAGATTTCAGATCGCGGTTGGTGGCCGCAATAATCCGGACATTTGTCTTCTTGAATTGACTGGCACCCACGGGTTTATATTCATGCGTATCCATCACACGCAGCAGTTTTGCCTGAACCTCAAGTGTTAAATTGGCGATCTCGTCCAGAAAAAGGGTCCCGTTATTGGCTACCTCAAAGATGCCGGCCTTATCTTTGACCGCACCGGTGAAGGCGCCTTTGACATGCCCGAACAATTCGCTTTCAAGCACGCTAGGCGAAAGAGTGCTACAGTCCAGGGCCACGAAATGACGGGTGGCTCTTTGGCTGTGTGTATGAATGGCTCTGGCAAAAAGCTCTTTTCCGGTACCGCTTTCGCCCAGAAGAAGCACCGTGCTTTCCATCGATGCAACTTTACGAATTTCTTCGAAAATTTTTAAAATTTCGGGATCCTCCCCGACGATGTTGCTAAAATCAAACTGCTCGAAGAGCTGTTTGCGCAGGGAAAGGTTTTCTTCCTTCAGGTGTTTATTTTCGATTGCTTTTTCAACGGCGATAATCAGTTCATCGTCGGAAAAAGGCTTGGCCAGGTAATCAAAAGCCCCCAGCTTCATGGCCGCCACCGCATTTTTAACGGTGGAGTATCCAGTCATAATAATGATGTATGCTTCAGGTTTATCATTTTTAACGATGCGCAATATCTCCATCCCGTCCATGTCTGGAAGTTTCAGATCTAAGAGGGCCAAATCGTATTTACCCCTCAACAGCGTATCGAGTCCTTCTCTGCCGGTTTGGCAGGTGTCTGTTGAATACCCTTTTTCTGAAAGAACAAAACGGCATGCATCGCAAATTACAGGTTCATCATCGATAACAAGGATTCTACTCGGTTCCATTACAACGATTCTCCGATATTATTTCGGTGGGCGCTGGGTAATGACGGGGAACTCGATGGTAAAACGGGTTCCTTCTCCGACTTTACTGAAAACGTGGATGTCACCCCCATGATTCTTTATAATTCCATAGCTCACGGCCAATCCCAAACCTGTTCCTTTTTTATTCGTAGAAAAGAAAGGCTCATATATTTTGGATATATGCTCTGAAGGAATACCACAGCCGGTATCTTCGATTTCGACCCATATGCGATTTTGATCTGGATCCAATTTGCTCGTAATCGTGATCACCCCTTTCTCATCGATAGCATGGACGGCATTGAGCAAAAGATTCACAAATACCTGCTCAATTTGGTTTTCATCTAGAAGCGTTTCTTTCATTGAAACTGATAAATGCTTTTCGACCCGAATATGCTGCAGCTTGAATTCGTTTTCCAACATTTTTAAAGTCTTCTCGATGATATTGTTGATATTTGTTACTTCTTTCCGGGGTTCCCTGTCTCGGGAAAACTCTAAAAGTTCCTGAATAATACTCTTACATCGCACGGTTTCCCGACTAATAACGTCCAGGCCCTCCTTCAGAGGTCCCTCCTCTGAGACTTGTTTGCTCAGGCGGGAACTGAAGAGCAATATGCCCGCCAGGGGATTGTTGATTTCATGGGCGATACCTGCAGCCATTCTACCCAGAGCGGACATTTTCTCAGTTTGCAGCGCCAAATGATCGTATTGCGCTTTTTGGTTTTCGATCATTCGGGTTTTGTTGATGGCGCAGGCACACTGCTCGCCGATGGAAATCACGAAACTTAACTCATCATCCGAAAAATTTCTTTTTTCAGCTAGATAAATTCTAATGACACCGATGATATGAGTGCCGACCGTCAAGGGGACATCCAACATCATACGGATGCCTTCATTCCATGCCTGCTGGGGATACTCTACACGGGGAGCACTCCAGATATCATTGATAATAAGAACCCTGTTCTGTTGGATTTCATCTGCAAGTATCTTTTCGCTGGTAACCGGTCCTTTATTGAGATACTTTTCTCCCAGACCGCAGGCGGCAGCAACTTCAAACTCATCGGTTTCTAAATTGCGAATCCGCAACAAGGCCCCCTTGGCATCGAGAATCTCTGCTGATTTGGAAACGACCAAATCCAAGACTTCCTTCAGACTGGTGCTGGAATGCACCAGCGTACTGATATCTCTGAAGACCCGAAAGAAGGTCTCTAAATTTATGTCTGCATCCCTGGCCTCTTTTTCCTGGGAATTATTCATTTTATCGTCACCACCGGACAGGGAGCATTTAATATGACGTATTGAGCCGTGGAGCCAAATATCAATTTTCCCACCTTTGATCTTCGTCGAATACCCATGAAAATGAAATCGATAGCGCTTTCGTTTGCAAATTGAACAAGATCTTCTCCCGGGCTTAGTCCGTGGACCAATAAGTGCGTCTCACAGGAGATGTGCTCTTTTTCGATAAGGCTTTTCACTTCCTCAAGTTCGCGTTCAATATCTCTAATCCGCTCTGCCTCCCTTTCTACCATGCTTGTCTCGTTAGAAAGAACAGGTTCCGATTTTGAATTCAATACCTGAACTACATGCATATTGGCGCCAAGGGCTTGTGAATGCTTTAAGGCCAGGTGCAAAGCATCATTTGCCACATTGGAACCGTCGTATCCAACTAATATATTCATTATGCCTCCGGTTTAAATATCATGGAAAGAGATGTCTATCTCGCCTTTAGGCAAGGGGATAATGAAAACAGGTTTTCTTGTTCGGCGCAGGACTCTTTTGGACGTACTGCCCAAAAAGGTATTGGCAATGATACCCTTTCCATGAGTCCCCATGATGATGGCATCACAATTTAACTCATCTGCCTTTTGAAGAATAACTTCAGCCGGGAATCCTTCACATACTTTTATGGCGTCTACTCTGTCTTTGCAATCGGGATCATCTGTGAGTTCTTTTTCACAAAAAACCTTGAGTCGGTTTTTGATACGATCCATTGACCAGGCTTTTCTGTCTTCTGAAATTTTTCTTTCGATTTCCTCACTAAGGTGAGAACCAATTAGTGCCTTGGTATTAGAGGACATACGCTCAAGGACATGTAAAATGATGATATTGGCATCGTGCTTTTTCGCTGAGTTTATCGCATAACGAAATACATAGGCGGAGTTGTCGGATAAATCGGTTGTATATAGAATTTTTTTTATCTGAGGAATCATTGATCACCTCCGTTTTTCTTTAACTGTTAATCGTTTCTTTCCAAAATGACCGAATGGTTATCTACAAAATCTATTTTCTTGATTTTGCCTTTAACAAAATATTCATCTCCCAATAGCCCAACCAACAAATAGCCTTCATTTTTGTACTCCATTTGAGCAACATCTTGCATCACTTCTACTTGTTGATCTCCGGATTCGATAAAAACTGTACTCAGGCACATATCTGTTCTCTATCGGTTTGATAATATTAAATTTAAAATATGCATCACGCAATCGTAAGCCTCTCCTTGACCTAAAGCATGACCCTTTAAACAGGCCTCAAATACCCTAGAATCGTCTGGAACTAAACCTATGGTGTGCATGCCTCTTTTTTTCAGTTCGTCTTTTATTTTTCGACCTAAATTTTCAGAGTCGATTTTATTTCCAACCGCCCAAAGATTCTTGCGGAGGCCGGTAGCCAGGCTTTTTATTTTTTCCGCCAGCATAATCGACTCAAACGAGGGCTCCACAACGAGCAGTATGGCATCTAGACTGGCATCAATACCCCGGCCAAAATGCTCGATTCCGGCCTCCATATCAACAATGGCGATTTCATTGTCTTCCAAACGAAGCTTTTTCAAAAACTCTCGACTGAGAACCCCCATTGGACAGGCGCAGCCTTCCAGTGCCTGATGAATCTTTCCGATACTGATCAAACATAGACCATTCTTCTTTCTGATATACGGGGAAGAGATTTGTTCCAGGGTAATTTCCCTCTCAGATAAAATAGAAGACTGACTCATTTTTTCTTTAATACTTTCCTTACCGCCCACAAGCGCCATAAGAGGGATAGGAGGTTCGGTAAAACCAAGCATTCGGAAAAGCCCGGAATTGGATTCATCCGAGTCGACCACGAGGATCTTCAATCCCTTAGCTATCGCAGCATTGGCTAACAAGCTGACGACGGTACTTTTCCCGCTCCCCCCCTTGCCACAAACTGATATTTTCATTCCCATTTTGCTTGACCTCATTTTCGAATAATCGATAGAATAGTATATTCGTCTTTCAGATCAATTGTTTTGAGCTTTGATCTCTAAGCCTTCAGCTTCACCTTGTTCCGGTATCTTAAACTCACCCAGTTGATAATAGGCAAGCATATGCTCTTCGGCCCACTTTACCGCATCCCCCGGTGTCATCCCCCAGTTGGTCGGGCAGGTGCTGACCAGTTCAACAAAACTAAAGCATCGATTTTCCAGCTGATAGACGAAAGCTTTTTTGATAGCCTTCTTGGCCCTGATAATATACTTCGGCTTAATCAACGTCTGTCGGGTAATATATCCCGGGGTTTTAAGGGATGAAAGCAATTCGGCCATCCTGATCGGCATGCCGACTTCGGCCACATTTCGACCGGCAGGCGACGTCGTCGTTCTTTGATTCGGCAATGTTGTGGGTGCCATCTGACCGCCGGTCATGCCATAAACCGCATTGTTGATAAAAATGACAGTGAATTTTTCACCCCTGTTGGCCGCATGTATAATCTCAGCCGTTCCGATGCTCGCCAGATCGCCATCACCTTGATAGGTAAAAACGATCAAATCCGGCCGCACCCGTTTGATACCGGTGGCCATCGCCGGTGCCCGTCCATGAGCGGATTCCTGAAAATCAAAGGTGAAATATTCATAGGCCAAGACGGCACACCCCACCGGAGCAATGCCGACGGTTCGGTCTCGAATTCCTAACTCGTCGATGACTTCAGCTACCAGCCGATGAGCGATACCGTGCGTACACCCCGGACAGTAGTGAGTGATACGATCCGAAAGCGCTGCAGGCCGTTGATAGGTTTTTGCCATTTTATTTGCTCCCTGGGTACGATGGCTTTTTGAGGAAACGGAAAAAGAAACACGCCGCTCGAATGGCTGTTTTTTCGCTTGCCTCATTGTCTTTTATAGACACCTTGTGCCTAGCGATCTCCTTATTGTCCTATCACACAGAGAACATCTCCTTTTGCAACCGAATCCCCAATACCGAGGTTTATCGCTTTAATCGTGCCGCTGACCGGTGCCGGTAAGGAATTTTCCATTTTCATGGCTTCAAAAATCACCACCGTTTCACCCGCATTAACCGAATCACCGATCTCTTTTTCAAAGCCTACAATCATTCCGGGCATGGGCGCTGTTAGCGGTGTGCCATTCATTTTAGCACCTGGCTTGTCAGGTGTTTGAAGTTCAGTAGAAGACTTGGGGATTAGAGTTGTTTCTGCCTCTAATTTTGGTGCCACTGTTTCAGGTTCTGCAGCTGTGGCAACCGGAGTACTCCTGGCAGGTGTAACTGCCGATATCTGAGCCGGCGTCGGTTCGATATAGCTGATTGCCGCAGCGCCGTCGACTTCCTCAACTCCGACATCAAAGTATTCATCATCCACAAACACATTAAACGCACGAAGATTCTCGCTTTTGGGAGGTGGTTGTTTCTCAGATTTTTCAATTAGCTTACCTGCTTTGGCCTTTTTAATGAACTCCTCTTGCGCTTTTACCTCCTCCAGCGTTTTGGGCTTTACATCCTCCGGGGGTTGTTCCTTACCGTATTTCCATTTCAAAAAACGCTTGCCGGTGACCGGATAAAGAGCATCGATCAGCACATCATCCAGGTCAACCGCAAGGCCTATAGTTTCTTTTTGAGCCTTTTCTAACTCAGGCTCTAAAATCTCGGCCGGTCGGCAGGTAATCGGTTCTTCTCCTCTTTCATAGCCTTTAAGTGCCTTTTGTTGAACTTCCGGATTGATCCGGCCAGGGGTTTTCCCGTACAAGCCAAAGCACAGGTCTTTTACCTGGGCGGTGATCATCTTGTAGCGTTTGCCGTCGTCGTCAAAAAGGACATTGTTGACGGTTTGGATGCCGACAATTTGACTGGTCGGCGTAACCAGGGGAACCTGCCCGAGATCTTTCCTTACCCGGGGAAGCTCGGCATACACCTCATCGATCCTATCGAGAGCATCCATTTCTTTTAACTGATTGACCAAGTTGGAGAGCATGCCTCCCGGGGTCTGGTGGAGAAGAACATTAATATCGATGACCGAAACTTTCGTATCATTTAATAGGTGCCGGTATTTGGGAAGGATCTCCTTTTCCAGGATTTCATTAATGGCCGCCAGATGATGAATATCAAAGCCGGTATCTCTGTTTGTTCCCAGCAATGTCATCACCAGCGGCTCAATCGCCGGCTGTGAAGTACGAAACGCATAGGGTGACATGCAGGTGTCGACAATATCGACCCCGGCTTCAATGGCTTTTAAATGGGACATCTGCGCCATCCCGGAGGTAAAATGGCTGTGGAGATGAACTGGTGGTTTTACTGTTTCTTTTAACGCCTTAATCAGTTCATAAGCATCATAAGGTGCAATCAGACCGGCCATATCCTTGATGCAGATACTATCAGCCCCCATTTCTTCAAGATCTTTGGCTTTACTAAGATAGTAATCAACCGTATAGACATCTCCCCCCATCCGCGGTTCTGTTAACGAATAACAGATGCATCCCTGGAAATGTTTGCCACTTTGCTTGATGGCCGGAACCACCGTCTCAAAGTTGCGGTAATCGTTCAGGGCATCAAAGGTTCTGAAAATGTCAATGCCGTTGGCACAGGCTCTTTCCACAAAGGCCAGGGCCACATCATCGGCATAATTTCGGTAGCCGACCAGATTCTGTCCTCTAAGCAGCATGGAAAAAGGTGTTTTTTTGATATAGCGTTTTAGAGTCCGAATCCTTTCCCATGGATCTTCATTTAAAAAACGATGCATGGTATCAAAGGTCGCCCCGCCCCAGACTTCCATGGCCCAGAATCCGACCTCGTCCATCATTTCGGCCACCGGAATCATATCTTCGGTTCTACCGCGGGTTGCAAAAAGGGATTGATGGCCGTCCCGAAAGGTCAGATCCTGGACCTTAACGGGATTATCTGCTGCAGGCCGGTCTTTTGCATAGTTCATCGAAGTCGTTTTCACTTGAGTTGAACTATTCATTTTAAAGTTCTCCCTTTTAAGATTTTACAGGCAGCAAGCTACACCTTATAGTTAGGCGTCGGGTTTTCCCTGATAGGCAACATGAAACATGCAACCTATTCTAATTTTGATGCTTGAAACGTTCTCATCTGCATCATGTTGCGCATCTGCATCTGCGCCTGTCTGCCGCTGCTTCTCCAGGGGCTAAACCCTGCTGTAGGTGCCCCTGTATAGCCCGGTATTACCTGATGACTGACAGGCTCAGTCTCATATTTATTGATGGTCTCTTCCTCGGTCGTAATATGATGCCACACCGCAGATATGGCTGCGGCAATTTTTTCTTTGTCTTTCATTTAGAGACTCTATCAGTATACTCCCAGACAGTTTGGAGGCTGATTTAGTGGATTAAGCAGCCAAGCAGCGTTATAAACGCGGGATCTTTCCTCCTGTGCTGTCGTGTTTTCTACAATCTCACTGATTGTTATGGCCACATCCGGGCACATCACGCAGCTTTTCTTTCATCTTCTTTGATAAAGGACTCATCCGCTAATGCCTTTAGCGATTCATAGCGCTCATGAATTTCTTTCTCCAATTGAGCGTGCAACTTCTTAGCCTCATCCGGAAATGTTTTTTGCAAAGATGCGTAGCGTACCTCACCGGCCAGAAATTCCCGAAGACTTCCATCCGGTTTCCTGGAGTCAAGCATAAACGGATTTTTCCTCTCGGCCTTCAGCGCCGGATTGCAACGATACAATGGCCAATAGCCGCATTGAACGGCCCGTTTCTCTTCTGCCTGGCTTTTGCCCATACCTTGTTTGATCCCGTGATTGATGCAGGGTGCATAGGCGATGATCAAAGAAGGCCCATCGTAGCTTTCCGCTTCGGTAAAGGCTTTGATCAGCTGTTGTTTATTGGCCCCCATGGCGACGGTTGCCACATATGCATAGCCGTAGGTCATGGCCATGGCGCCCAAATCCTTTTTGGGGGTTTTCTTTCCGGAAGCGGCAAATTTGGCCACCGAGCCGGTGGGTGTCGCCTTGGAAGACTGCCCACCGGTGTTGGAATACACCTCGGTGTCAAAAACCAGCATATTAATGTCTTCACCGGAAGCCAGTACGTGATCGATCCCGCCATAGGCGATGTCATAGGCTGCCCCATCTCCAGCGAAAACCCAGTATGATTTTTTAGTGAACAAATTCGACATCTTTTCGATTTCACTGAATAGCCTGTTGCCACGGTATTCAGGTAAAAGCGCTTTAAGCAAATCACCATATCTTCTGGACTCAGCTGCATCCTTCATATTTGCCAACCAGCCCTGCATTGCACACGCTATGTTTTCGGGGATATCACCGCTGAGAGCCTTGCGCATCAAATTTGCCAGCCTGCGGCGCTGCTGCAAGGCGCCCAGTAACATGCCGTAGGTAAATTCGGCGGGATCTTCAAACAGGGAATTTCCCCAGGTAGGACCAAATCCGTCCTTGTTGGTACAGTAAGGTATGGACGGGGCATAACCTCCCCAGATCGAAGAACAACCGGTGGCATTACCAATCACCATGCGTTCACCAAAAAGCTGGGTTAGCAACTTGGCATAGGGTGTTTCGCCACATCCGGCACAGGCGCCGGAAAATTCAAGCAACGGCTGGTAAAACTGACTTCCTTTAACGGTATTTCGATTGACCAGGTTATCCGGCACAGCTATTTTGGTCGAAAATTTATAGTTGGGCACTTGCAATGCGGATTGGGTTTCCAGCGGTTTCATCACCAAAGCCTTGTTCTTGGCCGGGCAGACATCTGCACAGTTGCCGCAACCCAGACAATCCATAGGATTGACCTGCATGCGGAAATGATAGCCCGTGAGTTCCTTTCCGATGGCCTTTTCGACTTCAAAGCCCTCAGGTGCGGCCTCCAATTCTTCGTCGGTCAGAAGCACCGGACGGATGGCGGCATGGGGACATATCATGGCGCACTGGTTGCACTGAATACAATTTCCCCGAATCCATTCCGGCACCATAATGGCCACACCACGCTTTTCATATTTAGTCGTGCCGACCGGAAATAAACCATCCGGAGAAAAGGCACTAACCGGAAG
>JASFPE010000199.1:0-9230 GCA_050116155.1 Desulfobacterales bacterium | reverse complement strand
CATCCACGCTGTCCCTGGCAGATTCAATCGAGGCATTCAGCTTGATCAGCAGCCTGTCAATCTTCTCCGGAAGCTCGTAGGCAAAACGAACATGGTTCCGATCTCTGCCGGGGTAGGAAATAATGGCATCCTTGAGCTTAATATAATCCCCGAATGATTTTTCCAGCATCAATTTGAACATATTGGCCAGCATGGATTTTCCGGTTCCCGGCATTCCCACCATGAGGATATGGCCTCTGTTTTGCGCAATTTTACGTATGGCACGCTTGGCCCTATCCTGAAAAATAACCTGATCAATGGGATCATCGGGAACTGCAACCTGCGAGGTATCTTCAAAAAAATCAAGTCGCTCTTCCAGGGTTCGAGGATAATCCAACAATTCCTTTATCCACGTGTAGTCATTTTTGCGATAATCATTAGGCATTACTGTGACCTTCGATGGAATCCAAAAGATAGTATCGGCCGGCCTCTGACAGGAAGGCGCTTTTGCTAATTTCCGAATAGACCTGCGGCAGATTATTTTTGAGGGTTTCGATTGCCCTCAGATCATGCAGCACAGATATCTGGGTATAAAGTCGATCCTCGCCGATGTCAGACATGGGTACATAATTTAATGATACGCCGATCTGCAAATAGTTTAATGAAGGCTTGACCAGATTGCGTTGGTTAGAGTCCAATTTGTGTGTATTGAATACTTCGCGGTAGACTTTTGGAAAATGTGTTTTAGAATAATCGATCTCAAGTTTACGATTAAAAAAGAGTTTGATGGCCCTGGCATGCCCTGATTGACACTGGATAAAAGCCTGCCTTAAATCTGGATTGGCTGTTATGGAATGCTCAAGCAAATGCAGATATTTCAGTAGCTTGTCATCATTTACACAAAAGATGACCTGATTCTCCGGCGTCAACACGCACAATTGTGGCACATTTTCTTTTAAAAAATAAATCAGACGGTGAAACCGGGTGCCATCATAAGCCTGAAAATCAAATCCTCTCAACTCAAACAGGCCGTCAGCCTGACAGGCCTTTCTGAGAACAACGCCGACATCTTTTGAAACATAGCTCGCCAGGTATTTTATTTTCTCCTCGATCCCACCCTGTAATTTTAAATAGGACAAATTTCCGCCAATATCCTCACAGATGCCAATAGCATGCGCTATTTTTCGGATATTGAGATGCGGCAATCGTTTCGTAACAGAATCATAGGATCTGAGTGATTCATAAATTTTATTAAAATGCGCCTCCAGTTCGCGATCCTGTAATAGTGGAATTTTAATATTACAATTTGAGATTAAGACTTCAGGGGGCGAATTATGGGAAATCATTGCCCGGCGTATGCGTTTCGGAAATAGTTTGCTGAGCGCATCTTTTATTTTGGCAAGACGCCGATGGCGATAATGAATTTCGCAACCGATCAGACGCTTTTTGATTTCAATCGGGTCGGGATTCATCAGATAATAAGCGATATCTGAAATGGCATATTCTTTCAGAGTCCCATCTTCAGGAACATTTTCAATAGCGCTTAAATCCGATGCTGCATTTCCGCCTTCAGAGATAATCCAGATATCTTCACTACGCCGACCGGAGGTCTTGTTTTTAGAATCCGTCTTCACACCTGTATACCTGTTTTTTAATCTATCTGCATTTCCAATCCATTTTTTCCGGTGCCGTCATGTTTGCACCGAGCCCAACACAATTGTTATCGGTAAATATGGCAATGAACTTGAAGGTTTATTTCGCTAAAATGAAGGGGAATTCAGGCGTGTCTCAAATCTGTATGTGCGATTTTAACAAAAAAAATGGGCAGGGGATAAGCCCTGCCCTCATCAGCTAAGCACAACACATTCAACATCCAATATACCACGCTGCACAAAATTCTAGCCCAACACCATCTCCAATAATCGCATCCACTCACAATTCAACTTAGCTGAAACATATAAAGCCTGGTTGTAATTAATTGTAAAGGCAGAGGTGGTAACCTCTGCCTTGCGACCTCTGGTTTTGATGAGTTATCCGGCCACATCAATTCCCAGATTGCATCCCAAAGCGGGGTCTTTGTTTTCACATTCAAAATTTTTATATCGGGTGTCTGCGTGGCCGGCTTCTCTTTCCTCATTGCTTTCAATATAGTTGTGTTCTTTATCTGTAAATTTCATAGTTTCACCTCTGGATTATTTTTCCGTTTGGGTTAAGGTAATGTTACTCGATTCTTATTACCTTCGCTGTTAGAGAAGATAACCACAGGCACAATTTTTTCAATGCGAGAAGACTTGGGGCATATTGATAGAGAAAACCTATCATTTGATCGTGTCGGATTCCACAACCCGGCTCCGGCAGCCATTTGCAATCGCCGGTCTTATTCTAGATTTCGAGATACAATTCCAGTGAATAAATCAAGTGATCGATTGACTTGCTGGCTGTCAAATCTGTGACTCCGCCAAAAAATCTTATGCATTTCGCATCTTTTAGTTTTCGACTTGTTTTCGAATAATGTCTAAACTATTTGAAATTATTTAGAAAATTCGCGAGTCTGAGCTTTTTCCTGATTTGGTATGGATTTTGCAAAATTCCTGTATTGTTCAAATAGAAAAAAACATTTGTAGGAGGACTTGTCATGTTAAAAAGAATTTTGCTAATTACTTTTTCTGTAGTGTTTGTGGTCAGCTGTGCATCCATGGGCACCACTCCCCAGAACCAGCCCCAGGAAGTGCTGGTGAAGGTCCAGGCAAGCGAACCTGCCCAGGTAAATGTCCAAAACGGCGAACAAATCAACAAATCCATGGAGGTGCCCAACCAGGAGGGACATCTTTCCCAGCTCTCCTTTATTTCCAAGGATAAAGCCTTTGTAAAAATTTTCTCGGGGCTATCCGTTTCCGATGTCACGAGACTGTGGAACGATCTTTGTGTTCTGGAGAATAATACCAATATCCGCGACGTAAGTTTATTTATTAATTCACCGGGTGGCGATGCGTTCTCCGGTTTAGCGCTTGCGGATCAGATCGAACGCGCCCAACGAAAGGGATTTCGCGTCACCGCCCACGCATCCGGCATCATTGCCAGCGCGGCGGTCCCGGTTTTTGCTGTTTGCAACGTACGCCTGGCTGCTCCGGGAACCATATTTATGGTACATGAAGCGGCACTGTGGAAATGGCCGGGGCGCGAAACGGCCTCAGATATTCGATCCCAGAATGAACTGATGCATCTGCTGCGTGAACGATACATCGGTAAACTGGCAACGAACTCCAAGTTAGATAAAACAAAGTGGGAAGAGTTGGAAAATAAGACCACGTGGTTTAGCGCCGAAAAAGCCCAGGAGTGGGGACTGGTCGACAAAATCGAATAACCACCAACCGGCAGCATGATTCTTTTAAGTGATTAAGGTGCTGAGCGGGTAAAGATATATACGCGATCCCGGGAACATCGCCATACAGGATTATTGCCAAACCTACCCCTCAGCACCGACCTCCTTTTCTCCAATCAGAAGACACCTTCCATCAGGCCTTCCAATTTGTGATTCACCAAACCAGCAATCTGCACTGGTTTTTTGCTTGACAAAATAAATGCCATTCGATTATCGATGAAGAGCAATAACGGTATTCAGAGATTAAACCCACATCGTTGTTTAAAACCGCCTTTATTAATGGTGCAAAAAGCAATATGCCATGCTGCAGATAAACAACCTCGAAGTCGTTTACAACGACATCATTTTGGTTTTACGGGGTATCTCGCTGCAGGTAGCCGATGGCAGCATCATCGCATTTTTAGGTTCAAACGGTGCCGGCAAATCCACTACGCTGCGGGCCATATCCGGTTTGCTGGATTACGAAGACGGTGAAATCAAAAAGGGCACCATTGAGTTTAACGGCCGTCTGACCAATAAATTAGACCCCCAAAAAATCGTGCGCCTCGGCATCACCCAGGTGCCTGAGGGCCGGCAAATATTTGCCGAACTCAGCGTGGACGAAAATATTCGCGTCGGAGCCCATACCCGCAGCGACGGCAAAAACAAAGTTCATCGTGACTACCAAATGGTGCTTTCCTATTTCCCTGCCCTGCGCGAACGGTTGAAGGTCCAGGCCGGATATGTCAGTGGGGGGGAACAGCAAATGCTGGCTATCGCGCGTGCCCTGATGGCCAAGCCTTCCCTGATGATGCTGGATGAACCTTCCCTGGGATTGGCTCCGCTTTTGGTCAGTGAAATCTTTGAAATTATCAAACGCATTAATAGCGAAGAAAGGGTCTCCATCCTGCTGGTGGAACAAAACGCGCTGATGGCCCTGGCGGTGTCCGAATACGGTTACATCATGGAAAACGGTAAAATCGTCCTCGACGGAGCCAGTCATAAACTGATGGAAAATGAAGATGTCAAAGAATTTTATCTTGGCGTTACCGAAGATGAGGAACGCAAAAGCTTTGCCGACGTGAAACATTATAAACGCCGCAAACGCTGGTTATCTTAACCAGAAAGCTGGCTATCTTAACTAGAGGATACATGCTGACCGTTGGCCTTCTTTAAAAATGATAATTCTCGACGTTCAAGACATAACCATTAGTTTCGGGGGCATCATGGCCCTCAGTGAAGTATCTCTGTCAGTGGATTCGGGTGCACTGTATGCCATCATCGGGCCCAACGGTGCCGGCAAGACGTCGCTGTTGAACTGCATCAGTGGCTTTTACAAACCTGACGGTGGGACAATTGTCTTCGAAGGCCAGGATCTTTCGAAATATCGACCGGATCAGATTGCCAAGCTGGGGGTGGCGCGTACCTTCCAAAATGTGGAGTTGTTTGCCAATATGAATGTGATTGACAATATGTTGCTGGGCCGGCATCACCACTTTCATATCGGATTTTGGAGAAACTCGATCATGGGCTACCGGGCCAAAGCAGAAACCGAACAACGACAAAGGGTAGAAGAGATCATCGATTTTCTGGAGATGGAGCAATGGCGAAAACATCTGGTCGGCAATTTGCCCTATGGCGTCCAAAAACGGGTGGAGTTGGGCCGCGCCCTGGCCCAGGAGCCCAAGGTTTTGCTTCTGGACGAACCCATGACAGGCATGAACCAGGAAGAAACCGAAGATATCGCTCGCTTTATTCTTGATATTCATGAAGAAATCGGCACCACGATTGTCATGATCGAACACGACATGAATGTGGTCATGGATATTTCCGAGCGCATCTGTGTACTTGATTTCGGCAAAAAAATTGCTGAAGGAACTCCGCTGGAGGTACAGAAAAACCAGGAGGTACAGAAAGCCTATCTGGGCGAAAATTACGAATCCGTCCTGGGAGGAGCCCACCGCTGATGACCGAAGATACCATACCGCGCATTTTTCTGGGGAGGGTCAAAAAATACGGGGATCGTGTTGCCCTGCGGGAAAAAGATTTTGGCATCTGGCAGGAAATCTCCTGGAATGAATACTGCCGCCACGTGCGCCATTTTTGTCTGGGATTAATTGAACTGGGATTGAAAAAGGGGGATCACGTCAGTATCTTCGGTGAGAACGAACCGGAGTGGCTGTATGCCGATCTGGCCATCCAGAGCGCCGGAGCCGTGGCTGTCGGTGTATATCCCACCAATCCAACCAAAGAAGCCGCTTATGTGATCGGTCATTCGGAATCGATTTTTGTGATTTGCGATACCCAGGAACAGGTAGACAAAGTGCTGGAAGCCAGAGACCAGCTGCCTTGGCTTCAAAAAATCATCGTCACGGACATGAAGGGCCTGCGTCGCTACATCGACCCCATGATTATGTCATTTGAGGCGGTCGAGGAAATCGGCCGGAACATTGAAGCAAAGGACCCGCAAAAATATTATCGTGCCGTGGAGCAGCTAACGCCTGACGATGTGGCCATCATGGTCTATACGTCCGGCACCACTGGACCGCCTAAAGGAGCAATGCTCAGCCACGACAATGTCGTTCAATTCTTGAAGGCGCAAAGCCAGGCCATCCCTCAATACGACACCGATGAAATCGTCTCCTACCTGCCGCTATGCCATGTGGCCGAACGCATGATGTCGGTGTTCTTCCCCATAAATTCCGGTGCCACGGTTAATTTTGCCGAAAGTGTCGACACTGTCACCACGGACATGCGGGAAATATTGCCCACCTTTTTTCTGGCGGTGCCCCGAATCTGGGAAAAAATGATGGCCGGGATCATTATCAAAATGAAAGATGCCTCCTGGCTGAAACGAAAGATGTTCCATACGTTTATGCCCGTCGGAGAGCACATCAGCGATGCCAAGCTCGCCAAAGAAAAGATTCCGCCAGGGCTGGCGATCAAATACGGTATCGGTTATTTTGCATTGTTTCGACACCTCAAAAAGGAGCTGGGATTGTTGCGTGCCCGGCTGGCGGTCAGCGGGGCTGCGCCGATCGCCCCGGAAGTGCTCAAGTTTTTTCATTCCCTGGGGATTCCGGTCATGGAAGGCTGGGGCATGACCGAGGAAACCGGCATCGGCACCATCAATCTGCCCCATGATGTCAAGCTGGGAACCGTCGGCAAGCCCATTCCCGGGGTTGAAATCAAAATTGCGGCAGACGGCGAGATCTTGCTGCGATGCAATCATGTCTTCGTCGGCTACTGGAAAGATCCTGAGGCAACCGCCAAAACCGTGGTGGATGAATGGCTGCACACCGGCGACGTAGGCGAGTTGGATGAACAAGGCCGGCTAATCATCACGGATCGCAAAAAAGAGATCATTATCACATCCGGTGGCAAAAATATCGCGCCGTCGGAGATTGAAAACCGCTTGAAGTGCAGCCCCTATATTAACGAAGCCATCGTGATCGGGGATGGTCGCAAATTTTTGACAGCCTTAATTCAGATTGAATACGATAATATCGGGAAGTGGGCCCAGGAACACGGCATTGCCTACACCACATTTAAAAGCCTGTCGCAAAACCGCCAAGTTTACGAACTGATTCAACAGGAAGTAAATGCGGCCAACAAAGATTTCGCCCAGGTGGAAACCGTAAAGAAGTTCAAACTGCTTGAAAAGGAACTGGATCACGACGATGACGAACTGACCGCCACCTTAAAACTGCGCCGCAAAACCGTCAACAAGAAATTCAGTCATCTGATCGAAGAAATGTACAGCCGTCGTAAAGTGTCGAAAGCAAAACCCGCTGAGACCGGATGAACGTGTCGAAAGTTCAAATAACTCAGCTGATTTATGCGATTCAGCCAAAACAGGATTCTTAACGCCGATGTTGTTATAAAGGGGGGTTGAAGATGGTATTTGAGATTTTGCTGCAACTCACCATCACGGGTATGGCCTGGGGAAGTGTCTATGCCTGTATCGCTCTTGGTTTTGTGCTCATATTCAAGTCCACCGACATTTTCAACTTTGCTCAGCCCGAGCTGATGATGCTGGGGGCTTACATGGCTTTTGCGCTGATTACCCTTTTTAAACTCCCCTTTATTGTTGGATTCATATTTGCCCTGGTGATGATGGCGGCGATTGCGGCCCTGCTGGAGATGATGGTCATTCGCCCCATGGTGGGCGAACCGGTCCTGGCCGTTATTATGGTCACCCTGGGCCTGGCCAACGTGCTTCGCGGTCTCACCGGCCTGTTCTGGGGATATGAAGAGCAGCAGTTTCCCAGTCCCTTTCCCGATGATCCTATCATGCTTTTCGGGGCGGCCATCAATCAGGCCGAAATTTATACAATTGTGGCCACCGCGATTCTGCTGATCGTCTTCTTTCTTTTCTTCAAATATTCCAGCTCGGGAATCGGTATGCGGGCCACTGCCGAAAATGCCAAGACAGCGTTTTTGATGGGCATTAATGTCAAACGGGTGTTTACCGCGTCCTGGGCCATCGCCGCACTGGTGGCCACCATCGCCGGTATATTTTTAGCCAGTTTTACATTTTTAGAACCGATTATGGGCCATACGGGCCTTAAAGCTCTGCCGGCCATGATTCTCGGCGGTCTGGACAGTGTGGTCGGTGCCATCATCGGCGGTTTGATTATCGGGGTGGTCGAAAACCTGGCCGGTTTTTATCTCGAAGATTATCTCGGCAGCGGTATCAACGATATTGCCGCCTATGTCATTGTGCTGATCGTCATGATGGTTCGTCCCTATGGTTTGTTCGGCACCAGGGAGATTGAACGCGTTTAACCCGTCATGCTGAATAAATAAGCGAGGCATAGATAACGCTATGGCCGTTACACGATTTTGCATTCGGTCATATTCACAGGATTTGAATATATTTCCCAGCCCGGCCGCCAGGCTTTCCGGGGTCCTACTCTTGCTGTTTCTTGTGGCCCTTCCCTTTTTGGCCGGAAAATATATTATTTTCGTAGCTGCTGTCTGCGGGGTTTCGGTCATCGGCGCCCTGGGCCTCAATATCCTTACCGGTTATACCGGCCTGATATCGCTGGGACATGCGGCATTTATGGGTATTGGCGCCTATACAGCCGCCGTCCTCGCCAACAAAGCCGGTTTGCCCTTTCTGGTTTCATTGCCGTTGGCCGGTTTGATGGCCGCCGCCACCGGAGCGGTTGTGGGAGTTCCCACCCTGAGACTCCGGGGACTGTATCTGGTAGTTACCACCCTGGCCTTTGAATTTATCATAGAACATATCATCTATCACTGGGAAAGCATGACCCAGAGCGACCGGGGTATTTCTTTGCCGAGCCCGGATTTGCTCGGGTACCAATTAGATTCCTACGAATCCTTTTATTATGTTATTCTGGTGCTGGCGGTGGCAACCGCGCTGTTTACCAAAAACCTGGCCATGAGTCGCACCGGGCGGGCTTTCGTTGCCATCCGAGACCGCGACATTGCCGCCGAAATCATCGGGGTGCATCTGGCCAAATACAAAATTCTGGCCTTTATCGTCAGCTCCTTTATCGCCGGAATGGCTGGAGCCCTCTATGCATACCTGCTCGGACTCATCGGTCCGGATCATTTTACGTTTAATCAATCCGTTCTTTATATTGCCATGATTATCGTTGGCGGTATGGGCACCGTCATGGGCTCGATCATTGGGGCCATATTCATGGTCTTGCTGCCGGAGGTGATCAATGCAATTTCGAGCCCGATCGCATCCGCCTATCCAATACTTTCTCCGCGCATCGGGGCAGTATCTGTAATCGTGTATGGCCTGGTTATCATCTTTTTTCTGTTGTTTGAGCCCGATGGCCTTTACGGCATTTGGATACGAATTAAGAGATATTGGAAGCCCTGGCCATTCACATATTAACGCAGAGTCATAAAA
>JASFPE010000198.1:0-9247 GCA_050116155.1 Desulfobacterales bacterium | reverse complement strand
GATATAGGCAAAAATTTCCTCTCCCAAAACGGGATCACCGCCTGTTGCCGGCGCCCGGGTATTGAAGGCATGCAGCATGCCGTCATTGGCCCCGACATAGATGACATCATCGCTAAACACCGGGGAGGAATGCACGATATCAGCCAGTTTCTGGCTGCGGATGCGAAAGCCGTCGACGGCCTGTCCCCGTAGATAGGCCACCTTATTGGTCACGTCCGCACCCAGGGCGGTCTTTTGTTCGGGGGTCAACTCGCTTTCTAAAAATTCAATCCCGGCATCGGTGCCGTTGTAACTCAGAATCAGGCGCTCATCCGGATTTTTGGTCTCCAGCACCTCGGCGGCAGACCATTCGGGGGTATCGATATAAACTTCTCCGCTGAATTCATCAATACGGAAGGCTTTGACATCGCCGGTCCATTCATCGTTGTAATTGCTGTAGCTGGATTGATAAATCCGGATCGCATCGGAATACTCGACATAAATCTGGTCCGCGTTGATGCCCACCGACGCGGCGGATCCGCGGTGGCGCTTGGATATGCTTTCCATGACGGCCGTCAAAGAGTCGACCAACTCCTGGGGGTTGGCGGCATTTAGAAACTCACCGCGGCCATTGACGGCGGCATGCCAGAGATCATCAATCGACTCCGGCTGACGGACGCCGGACACCTGAGGCCAGCTCACATAATCTCCCGAAACCTTGTGCTTGAGGTAATCCGGATGGGTGGGATCCAGCTCATAATCATTCGGATCCAGGGTACCCACGACCCCAAAGGCAACCCCGTAAGTGACCATGTGCTGATGATCGGCCTTGTCATACTTATTGGTGGGTACCTGATCGTCATAATCCGAAAGATCGTTTTCATAATAATACATGGCAATGTCTGCCAGGGTATCACTATCGCCATCCGCGTAAGGATCACCGTCGTCACCGTCGGCATTATCGGCTCTGGCATTAAAACTGGTATCGCTGTAATAGCCGTCGGTCATGACAATGGTAAAGACCTGCTGACAGGCCCCGCCGTCCTCCGGAAAGGGCACATCACCGGAAACATTGGCCAATCTCTGATCATTGTCTTTGAAATATTCGCCGACGGTCTGCAAAGCTTCCTTGAGGGGCGTTCCGCCCCTGGACTGAAACCTGTATAGCGCATTGAGAAGATCATCGGCTTCGTCTATTTCTACACCTTCGGTCTTCACCTGCACCGGTTTTAGCGGTATGATGATTCTTTCATTGATGCCGTATATTCCAACCCGGACATCCTCGACATTTTTTATGACCCGGCCAAGGGCTGCCTTGGCCGTGTATTCCCGCCGGCGATAGTAGCTGAACCAGTTGGCAAAATTCTGACGTTCTTTGTCATAATCGCAGAACTCTTCTGCTTCAGGGTTTGAGCCGCATTCTTTGCGTTTTGGCATGATGGCGTCGATGGGATCGACCAATACCAAAGACGCTACCTTTTCAGCCAGACCCGTCCCGGTGGTACTGACGACCCTGTAATACGTAAAAGCCCCGTCTTTCAACATGACCAAATAAATGTTATCGCCATCCTTCACATAATAATGGGCGTGGTTGACGGCAACACCCCCAGTACCACCGATCGTAAACGAAGTTTCATCCAGATTCAGCGTGTCGGCATCAATATCCGGATGCGGGTGTGCCCTTGGCTGATCTTTGTTGGCATCAAGAAAATTATGTTCAGCCGTGCTGGGCCAGGGGGTGTAGGTCAGATTGGGATTATAATACATCACGTTGGCGCCGTACCACTGGGATTGCCAGTATTTGCGGCCCTCCTCGCGCATATAACGAAGCTCGTCAGTGTAAACATTGTCCCCCATTTCATCGAAAATAAAGCAATATCCGTCCTGCTCCGGCTCCTCCTGATCCGGGTTGGGATAGCGACCGTCATAGGTTCCCCGTATCAGAACCTCATAGGCCATGCTTCCAGAGTCATCCAGAACAAACATGATATCGGCCGGCGGCGGCTGAATACGGGTAAACAAGGGGCCATCGGCCAGATCCACCTCGGCGCCGGCCGATGCTGCGGCCAAAAGATACAGGCCGATGATTGCACTGAAGCTTGCGAATAGGTGAAAATAATGGCGTGTGCACCGGGCCAATTGCCAGATTGAGATCCAAGCCGTTTTGAAGTCTATCATCCTCTCTATCCTCCCCGGGGATTAATAAAGGGCCAGATAGCCGACCTTTATCATGGTTTTGCCGCGTTTCTCGCAGCGCCCGTAAATTCCAATGGTGTGGGCCGTAACCTTTTCCATATCCAAGGAATAGCCGCGGCCCATCGCTTCGACCCCGCCCACATAGCGCGTCAGGCCGGCATCATCCAGGGCGGATTTGCCCGCACCATCCCCATCCAGATAGGTCTCCACGTTTTCATCGGTTATCTCTCCGACACTGTTGCTAAACCACTCCGGAGGATTATCACCCGGATCCGAAACCTGCTTTAATTGATCGACGGCTTCCATGACCGCCCCTTCCGTCAAATAGAAGTTGCGCTGATAGATCAGATCATTGGCAGCCACCGAAATCTCGGTATTGGCGGTACGGGATGCGGCGATTCCCAGAATGGTCAGCAATACCAGAATCATCACGGTTGCCAGGATAAGGAAATAGCCATCTTCGTTATTTAGTGGGGATAAAATTTTTCGCATAACAGAGCGATCCTTTCGCGTCAGCCAACTTTATTGAAGCACCAGGTTGCGGCAGATAACCCGCGCCGAATAGGTTCGGCTCACCGGTTGATCATTTTGGGGTAGCTGTTGCGCAACGGTTAATAAAACATCGACAATTTTAATCTGATTCGGAGCCGGTGTCGGGCCCAAATCATTTCCCGCGCGGTCGCGGTAGGTGAATGTCAAATCGGTGACATTGCCGACCAGCGGATACCAGCTCTCTTTGTCGGGATCACTAAGATATAATCCTTCGCTGATTTCTTGGTCAATCGGATCATAAGAAAACGCCATATGCTCTTCATCAAACAAATCGATTTCACCGCTTTGGTTGCGATCGAGATCATACTCGATACGGGTCGATGAAGCCGCTTTGATGCCGACATTGCCGATTCGGAGCGGATTGAATCCGGCCATGCGGATATTTTGTACCATATAATCCAGAGCTGCGCGCCCAACCTGTTGCATATCGGCCGAAGCATTTTGCGTGGTATACGAGCGGGTCAGTGTGGTAAACATGGTGACAACAATGGCCATGGCAATCGCAGCGATACCCATGCTGACCAAAAGCTCGATTAACGAAAATCCCTTTGATCCCATGCGGGTCAAACGGAATATCATTGCAGTTTTTGAAGGCATGTACTGTGCTCTGATCATGTCCCTTTCCCCCGTGTTAACGTCGTCAGAACGATGCGACGATCAAGACCCCGCCGCGTCCATCTAACGGTGACTTCGATTTGACGGGATGTGTTAAATCCCGCCGGATCTTTGATAGACCAGGAACGGGTGAAAATACCTCCGGGGTTGCCATTGGCATCGACCGGCCCCCCATCATTAAAATCTTCACCAATGACCAACGTAGATATGTCCGCCGTATTTTTAAAATCCTCCAGCGTTTTGGTCGCCAGCAGGGTCGCCTGGGTCATAATGTTTGAGCGGGTATTGTTGTGGGTGGTAAAGATGATCATTTTCCCGACTGCCAGAAATCCAATGGAGAAAATGGCCATGGCAACGATAGCCTCAATTAACAAGTAGCCTTTTTGAGGTTGCGACAGCGGCAGCCTGCTCCTGCCCTTTTTAAGATACCTGTTTATCATGATTCCTGCCCTTCCACAGTGATCAGCCCCAGGCGGTTTACCTTGACTTCGATTTTTCTGCCGTCCACGTTTTGCACGACGGTATGACCGGGGGTGCAATGCCCCCTTCCGTTAAAACGCGTTTTAGCCCCCAGTGTGCCGAAACTGGTATCGGCGACATCGATGGTGACACCACCGGGCATCTCACGGTCTCTTAACAGCGCCTCGTCTCCATCCCGAATCCAATTGTCCGGGATCCCTCCCATTCCTTCACCATTGTCCACAAAAATTTCATAGTGATCATTAGCATAAAAAAGAATGGCCACATGGTCATTTTCCCGAATCGCTCGTGCTTTGGCCAATTCCAGATCGCCTTTGAGATTGTTGGCGGCTCCCCTCAGGGCGGTCTTGGTTCGCCAGTTGATAAAATTGGGAGCCACAACTCCGGCGAGAATCGCCAGAATAGCAATAACGACCATCAACTCGATGATGGTTAATCCTTTGACTTTTTGTATCATTTGCGCTTCTTGACCCTTGGGCCTGCCAAAAAAAAGCCGGGTTGCCTTTTCCCAGGGCAACCCGGCCATCCCGCACACAAACCAGCGGGATCCGAAGCTTTCCGTCTCCCGATTACTCGAGATTTGGCTTTATCATGGGATAAAATTAGAAAAACCTTCGCCAGGAATGCCGAGCTCCTTTAGAAGGCCTTATTTTTACGGTCCCCCCCTATCCTGGTGAATGGAAAGTGTTTGCGGCCAATGTGTCTGCGACAAATGTGTCTGCGACGAATGCCGGCAGAAAGGTTATTCTTTGAAAACCGTATGTTAGAAAAAATCAGGCATTATGTCAAGCAAAGTTCCATCATGACGTTGCCCACAAAGGCCGCACCCACAACCGGTTTCGAAAATCTCTATATTATCGTAAGATTTCGCACCTATATTACCAATAAGCAAGTAGCGTACCATTTTGGGATAATTTAAAATTATTATTTAAATTCAGATAGTTATTATTTTATCGTCCGAATATCGAAACGGAAATATGTATATCTTTTCAGATAATGGTGTGTACTTTATTTCGCAGTATGAAAGGATTTTCATATCCTTTTATCACTTTTTCAATCTTAGTTTTTGGATCAACGATGCAAATACAACCCCATCGGGGCTCTTGAATCCCTGGATGAGCACCATGTCACCCACTTTAAAGGATGCCAGCGATTTTGGCTTTCCCTTGGCATCGGTTACCTGAGTCGCAAACTGTTTTCCCCTGATCATTAAATCAACGACCAGGATCAAATCCTCGGCCACAACCATTTGCGCCTTTTCATAGTCGATCTCCATAATATGGGCCTGGTATTCGACCGGATCACTATTATCAAAATCGAGGATTAATGATTTTGATTCGGCCGCCCAGGGTTTGACCGGAAAGAGAGCCGCACAGCCTATCAGGAAAATGATCATCCAAACACATATCCATAATCGCTTCATGGGTTTCATAAATCTTCCTTTTACTAAAAAAGTTGATGCTTTTTTACTAAAAAAGTTGATGCCAGTAATAGCGGTACATATCCGGTGTTTCTTTCGTCTCCAGGCTGACGATTCCGCCCTCAACGCCGGCAAACAAACGGGCCCCGCCGCCTAAGCCGTTCTCATCGCTTTCGAGAATGGCTATCACCGGCGCCGAAGGTATGGCGGTTCCGATGGTTTTGATGCGATCTAACTTTCCATACGGAACTTCTTCACCTTCACCGCCGAGCTCTACGGTGGGGTTGAAGTCATACACGGATCCCCCGGTTTTGTAGTCCACCGCATAGAGTCTGGCCTCACCCCTGACGTTGGAGACCGCACAGGGGTCTTCGGGATCACCGACAGCCGGATCAGCCGGGGTATATGTCGTAAAATAAACTATGCCGGCATAGACACGCGGAGATGCAACCACTTTTTCGCCGGGATTTTCCAGACGGATATACCAGCCCTTGCCGGCTTCTAATTCATCAAAGACCGCCTCTTTCTGCTCAGTCGTACCGAGTTGAATAATATCATCGGTCACATCCACCAGATCACTCTCGGTGAGGTCGACGGTGGTATCGGCCCAATCGTTTTTGATGGCATAAAACCGATTGACGACATCGGTTTCCGACGGATCGGCCCGATCGCCGGTACCAAAATAGATATATTCACCAAAAATTTCTTCAACCGCATCCGGCGCATAAAGGATTTTACGCTGGACGCCATCCGCGGATGCATTAAACAACCTCCTGTGAGTCTCCCAGACACCGTCAGCGACTCTCTGGTAAACCGGTTGTGAACATACCATAAATTCCTGCAGCTGATCGTCTTTGAAGGCAAATATGTTTCCACCGACATCGCCGGCATAGATACGGCTCACAATCCCATCCCCATCATGATCAAAGCCGGACACATCCACAATCGAATGGTTCATGCCCAGAGTGGGCTGAGTGATGGCATTGAAGTTCATGGCACTGACTGGCTGTCCGGTGAAAATATTGAGCGCCAGTATCGCCCGCCCCACCGCATCGGTAGGACTGGGGGTCTCAAGGTCCTGATTATTATCGTAACCACCGGCCAACAGAAACACATCGACAACATCATTTTCAACCGTCAAAAAGCAATCATTGGTATTCATCGTCACATTGGTGGCGATGGTACATTTTTCCGGTTTACTCCAGGATTGCCCCAATACCTCGTAGACATCCGTATCCGGATCGTTGAAAGGATCCGGGTCGAGCAGATTCGGTCCGATGCTGTAAAGCCATACGGGTGCATTATAGGTGGTGATATCCAGGGCAGTGTAATAACTGCCGCCGCGGCGTTCACCGATAAACAGGATTTTTTGGGACTGCCCGTCATAAACCACAGGGGAACCATCCACAAAGTAGTCGTGATCGGCACTTGCAAGCAAATTCAACCGGCCGAGCTGATCCGGCGGGATGAATCCCCAGACTTCGCTGCCGTCTTCATCATCTATACAATGAAGCGCACCATCGTTGGCACCGGCAAAAATCAAGGTCTTGGCATCGTCGGTGCCCGGATTGCCGTCCGGATCTGGATAATGCAGCACCGTAGGTTCAGAGTGAATGATATCTCCGAAGGGGCCTTCATGCACGTCTTGAATCAGATTTTGCCGTTCGGCATCGCCGGCCACATCCAGCATGGCGTTGGTGAGTGCGATGTTGTCGGTGCCAAAGAGGTTGGAAGGATCGGTCAGCGCAGTAACCGTGCCGGTGTAGGTATACAGGTTGCGATTCGCGGCGCCTTCAATTAAAAGATTCAGAACTTCGGCCGCACCCCCTTTTTCGACATCCGGTCCATCGGCGCCCAGGGTGGTCCAAAAAGACAGGGCATTGTCTTTGATCAAACCATCGGCAGTACAGGCTTCAGCGCCGGTAGCATCTAAAAGATTGCCATAAATATCAAGGGAATAACGCTTGATGTTACCCAGCCATCTGCCGCTTTGTTGGGGTTTAAAAAAGCCCAGATAGATATTGTTTCCGGCATAGGTTCGGTTCATGCTGCTGACCGGCACCACCGGCGCAACAAAGACCGCATTTTTCTCTGAAATGGAAGTCAGAATTTGGTCAAACGCCAGGGCGAGATCGGAGTAATTATTGGCGGTAAAGTATTCACCGCCGCCATTTACCGCCGTATCCTGCAAGAGCTGATGGCTGACTTTAAACCCGATGGTGAAGGTTGCTATACTCTGTTTGTCAAAGGAAGTGCCGTCCCCCAGGCTCGGATTGCAATCATTTTGATAAAGATAGCTGGCAACGTCATCCAGATAATCGGAGCTATCCGTATCCACATATTCATCGCCGCTATGGTCATTGTCGTAATCACCGATCACATCTCCGTTAATGTAGCTTTCGGATGTCAGTTTGGTGCTGCGATCGCGGCGGGGTTCGCCATCGGTCATGACGATAACGTAGTTCTTCTGACAGCGTTCCTGCATAGGAGAGGTGTACGACACACCAGAATTATACCAGCTGTCCATGCCGGCAAAATAAAGTCCCACTTCCGCCAGGGTCTCAGCCAGGGGTGTGTATCCATCAGCATCGATGGCATTAATTTCATTGATCAGTGTGGTCTTGTCTGTGCCGCAGGGCGCCAGTAGGCGGCCACCTTCATCATAATTGAAACGAAATAGCCCGAAACGAACACCATCGGTGGTATCAATCAGATCGGCAATCACCTCTTGGGCCACTTGAATTCTGCTTTTCATCACACCCACACCGGACTCATCATAATTCATATAATTTCCGAGACGCAGACGCCGGTTGCTCCACCCACCACAGGTAAAATCCGATGAGCGAATATAGCCCTGTGCATTTCCGGAGGTCAGCAGGCTGGTTTTTATGGGGTCACAATTCAAGTCGTTGACATCGTTGGCAAACAATATCCATTCGTATGACCGGGTTGCCCAGGACCAGCTGCGGTAATAAACCGCATGGGTCGGAGACGATCCTGTATAGGTTATGGCCGGATCATAGGGGTCCCCGGGCACATCGGCGGTGCTCATGCTTCCGGAGCTGTCAAACAAAATCAGAACATTGGGTTCCAATTCAACACTGGTCACGGTTCCGTAGATCTCAGTGTCATCCGCCCATACACTGGCTGCGGTGTTGATCAGCAGCATCATGGTTATCCATAAGCATCTTTTCATGCCTTGCCTCCCAAACCAACTCCAAAATTCAACTCACCATAAACATGATATTATTTTCAGCATTAGAATTTATTGAATACTTTATAAACCCCCACCTGTAACTGGGTGTTGCCGTCGGAGGAGGTGGCCGTGATGCCGTAACGCCGGATCTCGAAATGTTTTAAGCTGAATCCGGAACCCACCGGCGGTGGACCTCTGTGCGGCTGCAACGGCAAATTATCGGCCGGACCGGTTAAGGGGGTGTCTTTAACCTCATTTAGAATGCAGCGCACTTCGACGGTGGCTACCGGATCTCCGCTGTCCGCATCAAGATAGGCTGCACTGTAGTTAGCTTCATCATCGTCCATCAGAAATTGGTGGGTAAGCCAGCGGGTGGGGAGCGTATCATAGTTTTCAATGGCATCCACCACCCCGGCTTCCGCATCATAAAATTCCCTGATCAATTGACCTTCATTGCGGACCATATGTACCTCTGTATTCGCGGTCCAGATGGCAAAAGCGCCGGCCAAGACCAAGATTGCAGAGATCAGTATGGCAGTGCCCATCACGAAACCATGCTCATTTTCAATTGACTTCTTCAGTGAGTCGATCATTCTTATCCTCTTTTCTCCTGTTCTCTGGTTCTTCGGGCAATTACAGATTGCGACATCTCACCCTTGTCGTATAGGTGCGGCTGACGGGATCATCCCGCCCGGCCGGTCGCTGGGTTGTCAGTGAAATCACAACCGTTCGAATTTCGTCCAGCTGATCCGCGGGCACCTCCGGCGGCATCAGGGTATAGTCGATCAGATCCTGATCGTCCGCATTGC
>JASFPE010000197.1:0-9280 GCA_050116155.1 Desulfobacterales bacterium | reverse complement strand
GGTATGTTCCTGGCGCCACTGCCGATAATGGCTTTGGGCATTTTTGTCGCACTCCTGCAAGCGTTTGTATTCTTCCTATTATCGATTATTTATTTTTCGGGAGCCATGGAGCATGCCCATTAGTTCCTACAGCTTTTTGATTGAAAATTAATAATGGGAACACCAATCTAAAATTGAAGATTTAAGATTGAATATTGATGGATGAAATTCTTTTTTTAAATATTCAGTATTCAATGCCGTTAATGGGTGAAATGGAAGAAGCCCACTAAAATAATACACTAAAGGAGGTAGACAGTAGTATGGAAGCTCAAGCATTAGAATTTTTTATCGCGTGTGCGACAGCAGCTGGTTTTGGCATCGCAATTGCGGCTTTTGGTTGTGGTATCGCCCAGGGTATTGGATTACGGTCAGCGGTTGAAGGGATCGCCCGAAATCCGGAATCTTCGGGTAAAGTAACCGTTACCATGATCATTGGTCTGGCGCTTATCGAATCACTGTGTATTTACGCACTGGTTGTTGCGCTGATCCTGATCTTCGCGCATCCGCAGGCTGCTGCAATAGCAGGGCTTTTTGCGCACTAATACCGTCTTTTTCACGGGTAACCTCAAAACAGGGCTTCCGCTTAGCGGCTGGCCCTGTTTTTTTCTAAACAAACGTGCTTCTTCGATTTCGAAGACGAGGTCGGGGATGAAGACGAACATAGCAAATCCGAATTTCAAATCTCGAAACACCCCAAACGCACCCCGCACCCCATAACCCCCGGTCCGTTAGAATTCCGAACACATCTATTTTAACTTTTAAATGACGGCTTACGACGAGCAAGTTGAGCCGATTTCTCTCGTTCATAAGATCATCCTTGTCCCCGACACGGTATCGAATATTGTTGAACCTTGAATTTGTACTTACAAAATTTTGGAATATCGTAACTATTTGAAATAATATTTAAATACAAGCCTTCTGCTTGACAAAGACAGGAATTTTCAATATGCTTATAATATTGAAATGCGAAGGTGAGAAAAATGGACGAACAGCAGATTTTGAAGAAAATTGATACTATCACAGAAATTCCCACCTTGCCGACCATTGTATTTGAGCTAAATAAATATTTGCAGGATCCCGATACCTCCATCGCCGTAGTGAGTGAAACCATTGAAAAGGATCAGGCGATGGCTTTAAAGATATTGAAATTGGTGAATTCTGCTTTTTATGGATTTCACTCCCGCATCGGCGATATCCGCAATGCCGTAATTTTACTGGGTTACAATTCCGTCAGAAATGCTGTTGTTTCGCTATCGGTCATCAAATCGCTTTCTACCAAGCTGACCCCGGAGGGGTTTGATATCAGGGATTTTTGGAAGCATTCGCTGGCGGTGGCCGTAACCGCGAAAAGCCTGGCGCAGCTATCCCGCCTGGAATCAGCGGATAACTGTTTTGTGGGCGGGTTACTGCACGATGTGGGCAAAATTATTCTGGCCCAATTTTTCCCTAATTTATTTAAAAAAGTGTGGCTGGCCTTCCAGGATGAGTACCCCTCATTTTATGAAGCCGAAAAAAATGTAATTCTCATTGACCATACCAAAATCGGTGCCCATTTGGCTAAGAAGTGGCAACTGCCCCCGGGGTTGACGGATACGATTCGTTG
Source organism: Desulfobacterales bacterium (assembly GCA_050116155.1). Taxonomy (GTDB): domain Bacteria; phylum Desulfobacterota; class Desulfobacteria; order Desulfobacterales; family JAHEIW01. The sequence continues at coordinate 7,638 of JASFPE010000197.1, read as the reverse complement.
GCACCATGCGTGTAAAAGGGACAGTGAAAATGCGGACCTTATTCTGATCATTTACCTGTCCAACATCATCGTCAATACCTATGATGTTGATCCGGAGCTCAGAATAGATGTATCGGCGATGCATCCGGCGGCCGTAAAATTCATGATGAATTTAGTCGAAGATGTATCTGATTGGTTTACTGGGTTGACGGAAGAAATCGAGACTGCCTATGCTTTTTTTCTGGATTCAGGTTAAGGTGACTGTTCCCCGGCAGGCAATGGCGGTTTTTGCGATTTTAAGATTTTCTTCAAAAATTGGCCGGTATAGGAATATGTTAATTCCGCAATCTCTTCCGGGGTCCCACAGCCAACCACACGTCCGCCATCATCTCCCCCCTCGGGGCCAAGGTCAATGAGGTAATCCGCAGTTTTAATCACATCCATATTGTGTTCAATGACAATTACCGTGTTGCCCGCTGCCACCAGTTGGTTGAGCACATTGAGTAATTTGAGGATATCATCTGCGTGCAGCCCCGTCGTTGGTTCATCTAAAATATAAACCGTTCGACCCGTACCTTTTTTGCTCAGCTCGCGCGACAGTTTCACCCGTTGGGCTTCACCTCCGGATAAAGTGGTTGCCGGTTGTCCGATTTGAATATAACCGAGTCCCACATCGACCAATGTTTGCAGCTTGGTTCGGATTTTTGCAAGGTTTGCAAAAAATGCCAGGGTCTGGTTTACGGTCATATCCAGTACTTCGGAGATCGTTTTTCCTTTATAGCGGGCTTCCAGGGTTTCGCGGTTATATCGTTTGCCGTGACACACATCGCAGGTGACATAAACATCGGGTAAAAAGTGCATCTCGATCTTTATGATACCATCGCCTTGGCACGCCTCACAGCGACCCCCTTTGACATTAAAACTGAATCGTCCGGGTTTATAGCCTCGCATGCGGGCTTCCGGGGTTTTGGCGAACAGCTCCCGGATGAAGGTGAAAACACCGGTGTATGTTCCGGGGTTGGAGCGCGGCGTACGGCCGATGGGTGATTGATCAATGTGCACAACTTTGTCAATATGTTCGATTCCCAAAACCTCACGATGGTTTCCCGCCGGAATCCTGGCATAATAAAGCTTTTGTCTTAGCGCATTATACAGGGTTTCCAACACCAGGGTGGATTTGCCAGAACCGGAGACACCCGTAACACAGATAAAGCGCCCCAACGGGAAATCCACGGCGATATTTTTTAAATTATTTGCCGTTGCCCCGGTAATTTTGATTTTGGGTACCTGATGGGATCGTCGCCGATTCGGCAAGGGAATACATTTGCGACCGGATAGATACTGCCCGGTTAATGATGATCGATCCTTTAGCAGGTTTTGGGGGGTTCCGGAAAATACAACCTGGCCGCCATTAACGCCGGCACCGGGACCCATGTCGACCACATAATCTGAAGCGAGGATGGTTTCTTCATCGTGTTCGACCACCAGCACGGTGTTGCCAAGATCGCGCATTTGGAGAAGGGTTGCCAGCAGGCGTTGATTGTCCCGCTGATGAAGGCCGATGCTGGGCTCGTCCAATACATAAAGAACTCCGGTGAGCTTGGAGCCGATCTGGGTTGCCAGACGGATGCGCTGGTTTTCACCTCCGGATAGGGTGTTGGCGGTACGATCAAGGGTCAGGTAGGCCAAGCCAACATTTTCCAGAAAACCAAGACGTTCGATGATTTCTCTTAAGATTCGCTGTGCGATGATCTCTTTTTTACCTTCCAATTCCAAGTCTTCAAAAAGAGCGCGCGATTTTGAAATCGATAAGGCGGCAATCTCGTGGATGGCCGAGTCGCCGACTTTTACCGATCGGCTGGCCTGATTTAATTTCGCGCCATGACATTCGGGGCATGGGCGAAAATTCATATAGCGCTTTATTTCTTCCCGCATATGATAGGAATCGGTTTCTCGATAGCGGCGTTGCAGATTCGGTATAATGCCTTCATAAGACTTTTGATAGGTGATGCGGCGTTTGTTGCGTTCAAAATAAAACGTGATCTGGTCATTGCCGGAACCATACAGCAATGCCTGCTTAAAGGTTTCCGGTAGTGATTTAAAGGGTGTATATATATCGGTACCATAATGACGCGTGATGGCATCGATAAACTCAACAAAGTACATGCTGTTTCGGTTCGCCCACGGACTTACCGCACCCTCTCTTAACGAAAGGTCCTGATTGGGAATGATGAGATCAGGGTCATATTCCGTGGTTGATCCCAATCCATCACAATGGGGACATGCTCCCTGGGGCGAGTTAAACGAGAAACTTGTTGGCGTAAACTCGGGATAACTGATGCCACAGGTGGCACAGGCTGATTTTTCGCTAAACAATATTTCCGTATGTCCCACAACATCTATGGTTACCAGGCCATTGGACTGGGCCATGGCCAGTTCCAGTGAATCTGCCAGTCGATTTTTGACATTTGCTTTTATGATCAAGCGATCCACCACCACATCGATGCTGTGGTGTTTGTTTTTCTCCAGCCTGTCGGCTTCTTCGATATCAACGGTTTGTCCATCGACACGTACACGGGCGAAGCCTTCTTTTTTCAAACGGTTTAACAGTTTGGTGTGAGTACCTTTCTGCCCATCAATCAGGGGTGCTAGAATCATCACCCGGGTACCCTCGGTCAGGGACATAACCTGATCAACAATCTGATCCAGTGTTTGGGCGGTAATCGGTTGCCCGCATTTATAACAGTGCGGCGTACCGACGCGCGCATACAGAAGTCGGAGATAATCGTATATCTCGGTCACCGTGCCGACAGTCGAGCGCGGGTTGTGGCTGGCAGTCTTTTGTTCGATGGCGATTGCCGGCGAAAGACCGTCGATTAAATCAACATCCGGCTTTTCCATGCGTTCCAAAAATTGGCGGGCATAGGTCGAAAGCGATTCGACATACCGGCGTTGACCCTCAGCATACAACGTGTCAAATGCCAGGGATGATTTCCCGGAGCCGGAAAGCCCGGTAATCACAATAAACTTGTTGCGCGGCAATCTTACGTCGATATCTTTTAGATTATGCTGGCGGGCGCCTCGGATAAAAATCGTATTCGTCGAAATGGGGGCCGCATTGTGGTTGGATTTTTTGGATTGCATTTCTTAAGTTAAAAGGTTAGGTGACCTGTTATTTAGAATCGGTTTTAAAACCCCATCTAAGGCTCGGAAGCTGCGTTGCGATTCGGTTTAAAATGCTCACGTACTGCGTGTACGCTGCGCTTTTAAACCGAATCGACGCCTTGCTTTCGAACCTGATCTGGGGTTTTAAAACCGATTCTCGGTGTATTTTTTGCCAAGCCGGGTTTTGGTGTTCGGTGGTATTGACGCCCACGAGCGCAATTAATCTAATATTTGGAATAAAGAATTGTAAACGTTATTATTTGTCGGGGCAAGAAAATTATTTCAACCAGCACTAGTCAACACCTCCCGTGTAGTAAATATAAAAAATTTGTTTTTTTTTAAAAATGAAAGATAATAGAAGAAAATAAGAGATTTTCCATGAAGAGCCCATTGTTAATATCTTGCGCATATCGATGGATATATTTAAAATAGTTGAAGAAATTACTATTTTGAAAAAGGTTGTATTTAAGGATGTTTGTCACGTGATTTACAAATTATATTAGTAATAACGGTTAGATAAAAATTGTTGATAACCTACTTCTTATTCAAAGTTAAACCGACTTTTTCAGGTTTGACTTCATCCATTGAATACCATAAAAAAGACACCTGTTTTGCACAGTGATGTAAATAATCTGAAGAAAACCTCCCAATTAACTGAAATTCGTTATATTTTTCCACATTTTTCTTCAACTACAAAACATATTCTTTGGTTGCACAAATAAGAGTTTAATAAAGGCCTATGGAAGCTGTCTGGGAAAAGGTTAAATCTGCGATTAAAAAACGGGTTCCACATCATAGTTACCGGATGTGGATTGAGCCTTTGGAATTGCATGAGAGCCAAAAAAATGGTTTTGAAATAAGTTGCCCAAATTTTTTCTCGAAAAAGCGGGTGCAAGACCAGTACGGTGAGATGATTGAATCTGAGCTTCATAAGGTCATGGGCGACGCATGTCATTTAGCCTTTAAAATTAACAAAAACAACGGAAATCAAAAATCAAATCCGCAGCCCTACCAGCAACATCAACTGCCGCTTCTCAACGACAGCGTCCGTCCCCATAACGGTAGACATTTATGCAAGGATTTCACCTTTGATCATTTCGTGGTGGGCGGCAATAATGATTTTGCCTATTCGGCATCTTTATCTTTGGCCTCGCGAAAAGATCTCCAGCAAAATGCCTTATATTTGCTGTCAAAAACAGGGATGGGCAAAAGTCATCTTTCCCAGGCTATCGGGCATCACGTTTTATCGGAATATCCCAATGATCGTGTATACTATATTACGGCCGAAGATTTTAGCAATGAGATGGTCAATGCCTATCAGCGCGATGCCATTAATAAGTTTAAGGGAAAATACAGGAATCATTGTGATGTTTTGCTCCTTGAAGATGTTCATTATCTCAGCGGCAAGGAACGAACACAGATAGAACTGGCCTTGACCCTTGATGCACTTTTTGAAGCCGGCAAACGCATCATATTCTCAAGTTGTTATCTGCCCACTGAAATTCCAAAATTAAACGATAAACTTCGATCACGGCTGTCCTGTGGCCTGATCTCGAATATAGATCCGCCGAATTTTCGCACGCGCATGCGCATACTGCAGAAGAAAGCTAATACTTACGGATACACGATACCGGATAATGTCATCAATTATTTGGCGGAAGAGCTCACCGAAGATGTCAGACAACTGGAAAGTGGATTGAACGGCGTCGCAGCCAAATCCTCTTTATTGGGTGTGCCGATGGATTTGAGTTTAGCCGAAAGTGTCGTGAAGCACATCGTTCGGCAACGCAAGAGCATCACCATTAATCACATTAAAAAATTGGTGTGCAAATATTATAATATATCCATGCAGGATCTGATGTCCCAGTCACGCAAGCAAAGCTTCGTACGGCCCAGACAAATGGGGATTTATCTTTCGCGTTATTATACAGATTCACCGCTGCAAGCCATCGGTAAATCTTTTAATCGATACCATGCCACAGCGCTGCATGCGATCAAATGCATTGAGCGTGGAATAAGAAATGACAATTCCATCCAGCGCCAGGTGAAATTTTTCCGTAAAAAGCTGGAAAACGGAAACTAGCAAATCCGCACCGTACTTGTTCCCATCACGAAATTTGCTCTTCAGGTATTGTTCATTGCCTTTCCTTAAGTTCTAGCAGTGACAGCATTTCTTTATGTATATGTCCATTGGTGGCCAATATTTCTCTTGATATTCCGTTAGTAAAGGGGTGATTTGAAAAATCAGTGACAGCTGCGCCCGCTTCCATGGCGATCAATGATCCGGCAGCCGTATCCCACGGTTTTAAATTTTGCTCCCAGAATCCTTCAAAGCGCCCACAGGCCACATAGCATAGATCCAGCGCGGCGGATCCCAGCCTTCGAATGCCCTGTGCGGCCCTCAGACATTCGGCATAACGATGTATGATGGTATTAAAATGATCCTGGAGGTCGTAGGGGAAGCCGGTTACCAATAGGCTATCGCGGGCGCGCTTTATCGATGATACGCCGATGGGACTGCCATTTAGATGTGCACCCTGACCGCGTATGGCCGCGAAGAGTTCTGAATTTACAGGATTTAGCACAAGACCCATGCAAATATCATCTTTTATGGCAAACGCAATCGAAATGGTGTAAATGGGCACTTGATGGGCGAAGTTTGTCGTGCCATCAAGGGGATCGATGAGCCATTTGTATTCACTGGTGGTTTTGCTCAAACCACTTTCTTCTGCCAGAATCGTGTGATCCGGAAAGGTGGTTTGGATAACGGATACAATTTTTTCTTCAGATCCGATATCCGCTTCAGTGACGAGATCAATCGCACCCTTCTTATCCACCTGTGATATTCTTCCGAACCGGGATCGCAGAATCTCAGCACCCTGGTACGCGGCGGCAATGCCAACGCGTTTTACTTTTTCAAGATCCATATTCTCCCTCTTCAAGATAATAAGGCACAACCTTTATCGTTATTTTTGTCAGGTAGTCAACCATTAATGCATCAGGTTTCAGGTGTCGGGTGTCAGGTGTCAGGTTTAGCATGGGGAACGGGGCAGAGGGCATGGGGTAAAGGATTAGAGGTTCCTGATTTCGCTTTTTATGCTACGGTGAGGCACACAGGATTCAAGGTTCCGCGTTGCGTGGTTCGCGTTTCGCGTCACATGCCAGTAGATACGCCAATGGCGAGACACGCACCTCGCAACACGTAACGCGTAACATAAAAAATTCCGAAATCCGCAAACCATAATCCGCAATCGAATTCCTGACACCTGACACCCGACACCTGAAACCTGATAAGGTTATTCCAAAATTGTTAACCCGTCTGATAAGATTCTGAAATGGGACCCGATGAATGATCTAGTGGTTGACCATCGGTTCCACCATGTCTCCCATCTTTTCAATCAACGGCATCAGGGTGGATCTGTTTTTAGCAGATATGGCGGTGGCATTAAAATTCCGACACCAGCGATAAACGGTTGTTGGATCAACCAAATCCATTTTATTCAGCACCCGCAGGCAGGCCACATTTTTCAATTTGAGATCAGAAACAATTCTGTCCACCGCTTTGATTTGGCTGACAAATTGTGGATTGCTAATGTCAATCACATGCAGTAAAAGATCCGCCCCCTCGAGTTCTTCCAGGGTTGCTCGAAATGCGACCATCAGGTCTTTGGGCAGATCTTTGATGAATCCGACAGTATCAGTGATGATGACGTCAATGTCCCGTGGAAACTTTAATCGTCGACTGGACGGATCAAGGGTCGCAAATAGTCGATGCTCGACAAGTACGTTACTTTTCGTCAGCGTATTTAGCAATGTTGATTTGCCGGCGTTGGTATAACCGATAATGGAGATGATCGGTAGGCGTTTTTTCTGACGTCGCGCGCGTTGCTGCTGGCGATGTTTTCTGACTTCAGACAGGGCTTTTTCCAACTTTGCAATTCGCTCACGAGCACGTCGCCGGTTGATCTCCAGCTTGGTTTCTCCGGGGCCACGTCCACCGATTCCTCCGGTTAGCCGCGACATGGCCGAGTTTTTCGTTACCAACCGCGGAAGCAGATATTTAAGCTGTGCAAGTTCAACTTGAAGCCTGCCTTCACGGGTGCGGGCCCGTTGCGCAAAGATGTCGAGGATCAATTGTGTGCGATCGATGACTTTTAAATCGATCTTGTCGGTAATCGACCGTATCTGAGACGCATTTAATTCTTGATCGAAAATGATGACGGTAGCCCCTTCCTGCAGTGCCATAACGGCCAACTCCTGTAATTTTCCCCGGCCGATGAGAAGCGCAGAATCTGTTTTGGCAAGGTGCTGGACTATGGTACCGGCGATGTCTAGACCGCTGGAGGTGGCTAACTGGGTCAATTCAATTATCGATTGGTGAGCAGATTGGCGTGAACTTGATGCGATGCTGACCAGGAGTGCTCTTTCGCTGCCGGAGTTGGCTTTATGGCCGGTGGTTACCCGTGCTAATTCCGTCTCAAGCGCCTGGATCAG
>JASFPE010000196.1:0-9307 GCA_050116155.1 Desulfobacterales bacterium | reverse complement strand
ATAATGCCTCATGACCGCAAACAGGGTCATGCCCTCGAATTGGATACAAAATCTAGGTAAAACGATTTCACCTCCTTTCTTTCACAACGCTTACACGACAAAAATCCTGTTTATCCACGATGTAAATTACTTGATGTTACATAACAAAACGGCCATGGCATGTCAAAAACCATATTGAAATAATAAAATAATTCAAATTCATTGAAACTAAAACGATATATAGCACTGATCAATTAGTATTCGTCAATTGAATAAATATCATAACATCGATGACAAGAGGTTATGTTCCTTGCTAATGGTAATTTAGGACCAGAAATACGGAAAAGGGTTTAACATTAAAGATTGTTTGATCATGCACAGGTCGGGGATAGCCCGCGGCGAGCCCTTCGGCCGTGAGCTCAGGGCCGAAAGGCTCGGCCGAGTCGAAGCCACTCGAGGATTTCTATTTTACGTGTGGGAGCGGACTTCGGCGAGCTCAGTCGAGTCGCATCTTGCCGCGATTTCTTTTTTTAAAGACAAGCAGGGCAGCCCTCTGCGGCGGCCTTTTCAGGGCCGACACTGACTCAGGCGGGAAGTTTGACGGCTTGACAGGTTGAGTTCTTATTAAAAGATTGAATAGCACAAACCGGGTTTTGCAACAAATTACAAGTCATAGGGCGTCAAGCTCTCACAACCATTGTTGGTGACCAGCACCGTTTGCTCAAACTGGGCCGACAGCGAACCATCTTTGGTTATGGCCGTCCAGTTGTCTTCCAGAATACGCAATTCTTTTTTCCCGAGGTTGATCATGGGCTCTACCGTAAACACCATTCCGGGAATCAGGCGCAGCCCCTGCCCTTTTTGGCCGAAATGCGGTACCTGGGGTGGCTCATGAAATTCAAACCCCACCCCGTGTCCGACAAATTCGCGAACCACCGAGCAGCCCTGCCCTTCGGCATAGGTCTGGATCGCCCAGCCGATGTCTCCGAGGGTGTTTCCGGGTTTCACTTTAGACATGCCGCGTTTCAGACACTCCTGGGTCACATCGACGATTTTGCGGGCTTCAGTGCCAGGAGTGCCCACAAAAAAAGTCTTATTGGCATCCGCATAATAGCCGTTTAGAATGGAGGTGATGTCCACATTGACGATGTCTCCATCCTTTAACTCGCGGTCTCCGGGTATTCCGTGACAGATAACTTCATTGACCGAGACACACACGCTCTTAGGGAACCCCCGGTACTTTAAAGGCGCCGGAGTTGCGCCGTTTTCAATGGTATACTGGTGCACCAGGGAATTTATCTCATCGGTCATCAGGCCGGGTTTGATTTTCGATTCCACCAGATCGAGGGTATCCAGCACCAGGCGCCCTGCCTTGCGAATGCCGTCAATATCCGGTTTCTTCTTGAGCCGGATGCCATGTTTCTGTGCATAAAGTTCTTCAAGGTTTCTGGTTTCAATCTCTCGTTTGCCCATGCAGCATTTTTTGTACTTTACCCCGCTGCCACAGGGGCAGGGATCATTTCGCCCCACTTTTACGGTTTTCGTTTTCATCGACAGTCTCGTATTTATCCTTTCACTCAGCCCGAAAATTTCAGGATATGAATTTGTTGGCCAACCCTTGATGTTGGTGAAATCAAAAATCAGCATCAGCGTCAGATAAAAATATTTCACAACACCATTTTTACAATTTGTAATCCTTATAAAAATAATATACTTTGACTGTGATTTCAACCTCCAAAATGTGAGGGAAAAATATGCGTCAACCCCGATATCGGTTCAATCATCTGGAATTCGCGGGTTCCCTGGGTGACCTGGGCACCCTGCTGCCGTTGGCCCTGGGCCTGATATTGATCAACGGATTAAGCCCGCAAGGTGTATTTTTATCCGTCGGGCTGTATTTTATTTTCTCTGGAATTTATTTTGGGGTAACCGTACCGGTCCAGCCTATGAAAATAATCGGAGCCTATGCGATTGCCACCACCATGACCGCCTCTCAAATTACGGCTTCAGGATTCCTGATTGGTACAGTTCTTCTGATTATTGGCGCCACCGGCATCATCACCATCATGGGAAAATATATACCCAACTCGGTGGTTCGCGGCGTTCAGCTGTCCACCGGCACTTTGCTGATGATCCAGGGCATCAAGTTTATGCTGGGCACAACCAAACTGCAAATTCTCCGCCAGGCTGCCGAACCCTATCTGAGCATCGACAGCGTCGGACCGGTGCCCATCGGAATTATTCTTGGGATTATTGGAGGTCTATTAACCCTGTTGCTGATAGAAAATAAACGGCTGCCGGCAGCACTGCTGGTGGTGGGCGGCGGTTTTATATTCGGCCTTATTTTCGGCCTGCGCCAAGGGTTTGAAACCATTAATATCGGCGTCAATTTGCCGGCATTTTTTCCATTCGGATGGCCGACAAAAGCAGATTTCACATTTGCACTCTTTGCGCTGGTGTTACCTCAAATACCGATGACCCTGGGAAATGCCGTGGTGGCATATGCGGATTTATCAAAGGATTATTTCGGTGAAAATTCCAAAAAGGTAACCTATAAAGCCGCATGCATTAGCATGGCATTTGCCAATCTGTTGAGTTCCACCATCGGCGGGATGCCATTGTGCCACGGGGCCGGGGGTCTGGCAGCCCATTATCGCTTCGGTGCTCGCACGGCCGGTTCAAACCTGATGATCGGGGTCATATTTCTTGCGCTAGCGATATTACTTGGCAGCCATGCATTGGCAATTATATATCTGCTGCCATTATCGGTGCTGGGCATCTTGCTTCTTTTTGCCGGCAGTCAATTGGCACTCACCATCATGGATTTAAGTAACCGCAAAGATTATTTTGTGGTTCTGGTGATGCTGGGAATTACACTGGCTACCAATCTTGCCGCCGGTTTTTTGGTGGGGATCGGTGTTGCCTGGGTTTTAAAGGCAGAAAGGCTTAAGATATAGGTTTCAGGTGTCGGGTGTCAGAAAACGGCAGGCATGGGGTCTTACGAATTCGGAAGTGGGAATGTGGAATGCGGAATTAAAACCTGAACCTCTGAACCCTGAACCCAGAACCTCTGAACGCTGACACCTGACACCCGAAAACTGAAACCTGATTATATTTGAAAGCTGAAACCCGAAATTCGAGTCTAGAATACCTGTACCGCCTCTGGTGGAATATGAAATTCGACCTCTTCCCCGACCAGCGGCCTGGTTTCTGCATAATGCTTCCTGGAGATTAACAAGGCTATCCAGACGCCGGCATCAACCACCATCCGAATTTTGCCATTTTCCTCTATCATCTGCACCACGCGTCCACGCAATGTATCCCTGATCGATGAAGTTTTCTTGCGTGGGATGAGATCAATCTTTTCAGGATCGATGAAAACACTGACGTCCCCTGTTTTATTCTTAATAGAATCCCCATCGATGGCAAGCTGAATATCATCATGAATAACACATTGACATTGCCCTGATGGATTATACTGCAAAACCCCCCTGAAGAAATTTTCATACATGGTTGGCACCAGTTTGCCGTGATTTAGCACCAGCGTGTGCTGGGCGAGACGGGCAGCCTGGGAACGGTCGTGGGTGGTGAACAACACCGTAATTTTTTTAATGTCATTTATCTGTCGTAAAATATTGATGATAATATTCTGATTTTCGATATCGACGCTTGCGGTTGGCTCATCGCATAAAAATACTCTGGGCGAAAGCGCCAGCGCACGAGCGATGGCCACCCGCTGGGTTTCTCCACCGGACAGGTTCTGTGCCGGCGCCCTGGCAAAATCGCGCATTCCAACCATGTCAAGGCTTTCGGCGATGATACGTTCACGTTCTTTGGGGGATATCTTCCGAATTCTCAAGCCGAATTCTAGGTTTTTATAAACCGTGGTGGTAAACAAGATGGGATGCTGGTCCACCATGATCACTTCTTTGCGCAGACGCTGCAGTTCGGGCTCTGAATAGCGAACCGCTTGTGAGCGGTATCGAATTTCGCCCGCTGTCGGAGCATCCAAAAAACCAAATATGTTCAATAAAGTGGTTTTCCCGGCGCCATTGGGCCCCAACAAGGCATAAATGTGTTCTTGCTCGATATCAAGACGGGGAATGTCTAAAACCGTTCTCGATCCGTAAATTTTCGTCAGATCAGATATCGTGTAGATCATTGGGTTCGAACTCTTCCCTGAAAAAAATGAAAAAGTAAATTCATGCCGAAACTAATACCCAGCAAGACAATTCCAAGCGCAATTGCCAGAATAAAAGAACCTTTATCGTATTCCAGGGCCATAGCCGTGGTCATGGTGCGTGTGAAGCCTTTAATATTTCCTCCCAACATCATACTGATGCCCACCTCAGAGATCACCCGTCCGAAGGCAGCAATAATGGCGGCAACAATACCGAAGCGTGCTTCCCTGAGAATAATCCAGGCCGTCTGGCGGCGATTGGCCCCCAGGGTTTTGGCGGTGTTGCGGTAGCGCTCGTCGATCCGGCTGATGGCGGCGATGGTGAAAGCGGTCACCACCGGTATGATCAGAATGACCTGGCCGATGATGATGGCGGCCTGGCTGTAAAGCAGGTCGAGCGGTCCGAAAATGCCTCTGCGCGATACAAAGGCATACACAAACAGTCCGATAACCACCGTCGGAAGAGCCAACAACGTGTTCAAGACCGTAATCGTTAAGCGCTTACCGGCAAAATCGCCGAAGGCAATCGTAAAACCCAGCGGCACCCCGATCAGGCCGGCTAATATCGTCGATGTGCTGCTAACCTTCAGCGATACGCCGATAATGGCCACCATCTCGGCATCCAATGAAATCACTAGCATAATGGCGGATAAGAAACTGTCAATCAGAAGATCCATTTCTCCTAATCTCAAACCCTATGTAATTTTGTGGGTCATGGTATGAAAAAGTGGTGCTGAAGCCATTCCTAACAAGTGCCTAAAGTTAAAAGTGCCTAAAGCACCAAAAATTATAGTAATGGCCATTTTATCCCCCTCCCTTAGTCCCTCCCGCCAGGGGAGGGAAGCCAGAACGCCTCCCCCTTGAACGGGGGAGGTTGGGTGGGGGTGGCCCAAAGTCAGATAATTTATCAAAATTTATACAGGTTGAGCCGGTTTAGCCCGTTGAGCCGGTTATCCGGTTATGCAAAGAAAAATCATTTCTTTGAACCGGCTAACGGGCAAACGGGCCCACGGGCCAACCTATTTGATCGCATCCGGATAAAACAACTGTTTGCCTAAAAGCCGATAGTTGGCGATCACTGCTTGTCCCCTCTCCGAAACCAGCCAGTTAGCGAATTCTTCGGCCAGCTTGGCCTTGACGTGCGGGTGTTTTTTGGGATTGATGGGAATCACGCCATATGGATTGGCCAGCATCGGATCGCCTTCACACAATACGTCCAGTTCGATCGGAATATCCCGGCCAAATTTATACTTGATGAAGGTGCCACGATCGGCCAGAATGTAAGCTTGTTTCTCATCGGAAAAGGTCAGGGCCTTGCCCATCCCCTGGCCGATAGACAGATACCATTCTCCCAGGCCGGCCGGGTGAATGAAGGTCACCTCGCGCTTTTTGCCCTTTTTGACGATCGTGCTGGTTTTCTTCTCTAGAGACAGTCCGGTGGCCTTCCACAACGCCTGCTCTTTGGTATGCGTGCCGCTGTCATCTCCACGGGAGATGAAAGACGCTTTTGTGTCTGCGATTTTTTTCAGGGCTTCTGCGGCGCTTTTTAAGCCCTTGATCCCCGCCGGATCGGTTTTAGGCCCCAGGATCACGAAATCATTATGCATCACCGCATATCGCTTGGTGCCGTAGCCTTCTTTGACAAACTTTTCCTCGCGTGCTTTGGCATGCACAAAAATTACATCCACGTTACCGTCCATGCCATCACGGATGGCTGCTCCGGTGCCTTTGGCAATGACCTTCACCATGATGCCGGTATCTTTTTTCAGCTCCGGCAACAACACGTCCAGCAGCCCGGAGGCCTGGGTCGACGTAGTGGTGGACATCTTGAGAATTTTTTCTTCCGCAAAAGCCTGCCCCGACAGAAATCCTACCGTTAGTATCAAACCCAACATTCCAAATAGAAATCGCTTCATCTATTCCTCCTTTTCCGATTTTCGCGGAAATACCATTTTTCCGCTCATGTTAATATCGTAACCCTCCAACGCATCAGCGATCTGGCGAAACTGCGCTTCATGCAGCAAGGATAGAAACCGCTGAACACCTTCATCAAAAAATCGCTCTTTAGAAACCATCAGATCGTATCTCTCCCACCGCAGCGGAATAAACCCGATATCCAGAAGGCTGGCTACGGTCCGGATGGCCGGGCCGGCATCCGCCCTGCCTGCCAGAATCTCGAGTCCCACATCAAGGTGGCGGTGGACTTCATGGGAATATCCATTTAATTTCTCACCGCGAATGCCTGCCTTGTTCAGTTCCCGATCCAGTAATAAACGCGTGCCGGTGCCCAGGGGACGATTCACGATAGTGAGGCCCGGCTGAGCAAAATCTGCCACACTGGAAATTTTTTTAGGATTTCCTTTCTGGACCAGTATACCCTGTTCGCGTTTGCAAAAATTGACCACCGCAGGCATCTGTTCGAGTTCTTTGAAGGCATAATCAAAATTGTATTCCTGTTCATCGTCCTGGATGAGATGGCTGCCGGCAATATGGCAGAAATTCTGCCGCAGGGCCCGCAGTCCCCCCATGCTACCCAAATTTCCAAAGACGGCCACATGACCGGGATAAAGGGTATTGAAAAGCGAAATGGTTTTATCCAGCAATGGATCGTTACTTCCGGTGATAATCAACAACCCCTGGTATGGTGGTAGATGGGTGGCGCCTTCCGGGTAATTGATGGTATTTGTTTCAACCCATTGCTCCACCAGATGGCGCGGGAATAGCCATTTTCCGGTAATTTTGGTGGCCGGCAATCCTTTCTCAGAAACGAGCATATAAACCATTTTTTCGTTGACATTGAGCAACCGCGAAACTTCTTTGGTGCTAAGCAGGGGATTCATTTGATTTCACCTCTGGTATTATAAAAAGTTTAACGACCACTTTCCGATCGAAAGTTTCTTTCTATATTTTTTGGTAATCTTAAGTCAATAAAAAATTAAGTCAGAAATAAAATAAAATTAAAATAACTAAAAATTACAAATAATGACGATATCGTGCCGAAAATTCATGTCGAATATTTGGTGCCACCGTTTATGGTCCCATCAAAAATATGGAATTATTTTGACGCTTGAATAAGGGGGGCAAACGGTATATTGATGCAAGGGCATCAAAATCAACCATTTAACCAAACAAGGATCGAAATGAAAACCATCGGAATGATCGGGGGTATGAGCTGGGAATCATCTATCGAGTATTACCGCATTATTAACGAAACCGTCAGAGAGGAGCTTGGTGGACTGCACTCCGCCAGAAGCATCATGTATTCGGTGGAATTTGCCGAAATTGAAGCGCTGCAGCATCAGGATCGCTGGGATGATGCCGCCCAGATTATGATTGCTGCCGCCCGAAACATCGAAAATGGCGGAGCTGATTTTGGCCTGATTTGTACAAACACCATGCACAAATTGTATGATATCGTACAACAGAGCATTAAAATTCCGATGCTCCACATCGCGGATCCAACGGCTGAGGCCATCCAGGCCAGCGCGATGAACAGGGTCGCCCTGCTGGGGACCCGCTTTACCATGGAGGAAGAATTTTACAAAGGCAGGCTGGAGGAAAAATACGGCCTGGAGGTCATGATTCCTTCCGCAACAGAAATGGAAATTGTCCACAGCATTATCTATCATGAGCTGTGTTCCGGTATCATCAATTCGGTATCAAAGCAAAAATATGCGGATATTATCCGGCGCCTGGTCAAAGAAGGCGCACAAGGTATAATTTTGGGGTGCACGGAAATCGGCTTGCTCGTCAAACAGGAGGACAGCCCTGTCCCTCTGTTCGACACAACCGAGATTCATGCCAAGGCTGCGGTGAAATATGCCTTGGAGAGCTAAAATTACGAAATTTTTTGTACCCAACGTTTAAATAAAACATCCTGAACCGCGTAAATTCTATTTCTTGAGACCAACTCTCTTTTTAGCAGCATTTCAAGGGCTTTTGATACCTGTGAAGCAGACTTGAACCCGAACTTCGACAGATGATCTGCTGAATATATATTTTTTCCACCTGCAGCCACAACTAATTTCAACGCTTTTCTTTGATTAAGGGTCAGAGATTCCCAGATACTTATGAATTCCACTTCCCTGTTTTGCAAAATCTTGAATTCCACCCTATCAGTAAATTCTATCGAAATATCCGGGGCATCCCACAAATAAAAGAAAAACTCCTGGATATACATGGGGTGGTTTTCACAGCGGGCTACGACATTTTCGATATATTTCTTGCTGATTTGGCGATTGTCCTGCTTATAGAGTCTTTGGATCCATGCCACATAATCTTCTGTTTTTATTTTCTTCAGGATGTAACTGGTAGCCAATTTATAAAATGCCCGTTTTGAATTTGTAAACATTTCGGTCAGAAGGTGTTTTTGGCTTCCAGCAAAGACATACGAAATATTGAAGTGTCGCTGGATAGATTTCCGAAGATGTTTCTCAAAAGCTGTATCACCATATTTCGATATCTCTTGAAACTCATCAAAGGCAACCGCCAGCCTTTTCTTTTGCGAAAGGGATTCGAGTAAGGCAAAAACCTCATCCAGAGCCGGTCTTTTATCAACAGGTGCGAACACAGGTATCGCCACAGGTGCGCCGGTGTAAGTATCTATGCTGAAATTCATTGTTAAACCGGTCACTTTTTCTTTTATCAATTTCATCAGTTTATCCATTTTGGATTCAACTGAACTTATGCCTTTCAACAATGCTGTAATGAAATCTTCAATGCTGGTTGTTCCATATAAATCTACATAAATAGCCCGAATACCTTTTAGATCCTTAAAGACTTTATTTATGAGTGAGGTTTTTCCAAAGCGGCGATGCGAATAAAATAAAACATTTTGAGAATTCTCTATGAATTTTATTAAATCAGATAGCTCTTTTTCACGATTACAAAACGCAGGATCTTCGACGATACCCGAAAAGGAAAATGGATTTTTCATTAGATACCCTGATATATTATATAATTAGTGACTCACCTTTAGTGTAAAAATATTACATTATTAATTAAAAATCAACTACTATATGTAGTTCAGCTTGTCTTGAGCGGCCAGGAACACAGTTTTGCAAGCGGGCAGGCCGGGTATTTTGGTTTTCGCGCCGTGCAAGTTTCTCTGCCGAAAAAAATCAACTGAAGACTAAAACTATTCCAAGC
>JASFPE010000195.1:0-9307 GCA_050116155.1 Desulfobacterales bacterium | reverse complement strand
AGCCCGAGCCAGGGGTGCGGTGTCAGATCCGGCGGATTGCCCGCCGCCAGCCGGGTGGCTAAATAGGCCGGGCGGTCACGCCCGACGACCTCAACAATCACTTCGATGTCAGGATGTTTACGCCTGAATGCGTTAACAACTTTTTCGAAGGCCTCCCCCTGCTGAGCAGGCCAGCCATGCACCACGTTCACTTTCGCTGCGAAGACGGAAGTGGTAAGAAAGATAGCAAAGTTTATGGCCACAAAAAATAGGAGCAATTTTTTCATTTTTCAGCTTTTCTTATACAAAGGGGATTATGTATCTTGAATTAAAAAATGGAATATTTGAAAGATCCATATGTTTTGAATCACTGAAAGGCAGAAATTGCTTTAAGAATCATTCTTTTATATCTGCAAATCGTTTATAAAGGTGTTGATTTCCTCAAGTAGAATCTTTTGTTCCGAAATGATTATTTGCATATATTTGTGGTATGTTGGAAAAAGTGAGGTGTCTGTTGGCTCCGATTTTTGATCAATTTCATTGGCTTCTTTGATTATAGTTTCCTTATCTTCCTGACTAATTTCCTGAAACGCGCTTAATCGAACATATATGTCTTTTAGTAAGTTTACAATGTCATCTGATTCTTTCGCCAGATAAGCCGGGAGTAAAGCCTTAATGGCGATCTTGATATTTTCCTTTGGCCAGGGAAGATCAACGAGATTCTTAATCTTCATCGGATATTCAATAAGAACAGATCCATACTGATCAACTAACTCTTGCGCCCAATTTACAATAAGTGTTTGCTCATTTTTGCTCATTTTGGCTAGTGCAGATATCCCTCTCTGCCTGAAGTCTTTGATAAAACCTTTTATCAGGGGCGAAAGTTTGTCGTTTCTTTTTGGACTAGCTTTTGATTTCTTATCCTCATTCGTGGAATTCATTTGCAGCAGCCTCTAATGTGCTTAAATTTGGCTATGCTCAGGACAGTCCCGATTTCATCCTTTTTTATCGTAGAATTGATATCTTGATATGCAGTTACCTGTTTTTTACCATTTGCTTTTGAATAATACAAAGCTTTCTCCGCTTTTTTTACCAACACATTAGCTGACTTCCCATCCTTTGGGCACATCGCACAGCCGATACTCACCGTAATACCGGAGGTTTTCTTGAATTTTTGTTCGGTACGTCGTCTAATCCTCTCAGCAATAATCAGGAGAACTTCCCTATTATTGAGTTTTTTCAGCCCGCAGCATCTCAACTATGGCCCAATAACCCTTTTGAGAAGCCACATCCAGTGGCGTCAGGCCGGCTTCGTTTTCGGCATTCACATTGGCGCCCCTGGCAATGAGTAAAGCGACCGTTTGCTTATGACCCGCCAAAACCGCCGCATGCAATGGCGTTATGCCATCCTCGTTTTTGGCATTGATAGCAGCGCCTTTCGTAATGAGCAGATCGACTGTATCCTTGCGACCCGCCAAAGCCGCCGTATGCAGTGCTGCCACACCGTCTTCATCTCTGGCATTGACGTCAGCACCCTCACTGATGAGCATGGTGACGATCTCTTTGTGCCCCATCCAAGCAGCCGCATGCAATGGTGTTAAACCGCGTTTGTCTCCAGCATTGACATCGGCACCCTTGCCGATAAGCAGTGAGGATGTTTCTTTGTAACCCCTCACCGCCGCCAAATGCAGTGGTGTCTCACCGAGCATATCCCTGCCATTGACATCAGCGCCGGAAGCAAGCAACGCCTTGACCTTGCCAATATCATTTGTTTCCACGGCTTCGGTGAGTGACAATTGGGAGACTGGCTTTAATAAGCCAAGCTTCGCTTTGGTTTGCTCATCTATTTTTCCGGTCACCGGCAAGCTATTGTCTTGCTGAAAGTGCCTTATAGCCGCTTTGGTCTTCTTGCCTAAAATTCCATCAGGTCGCCCTGGATCATACCCCAGATCTTTTAGCTTTTCTTGCGCTTGATAAACAGTCTGATCATTAGAATCCGCTGTGTCAATCAAAATAGATCCGACAAAATGAATAATAACCAGCACGCATATCGTTGCATATCTCAATCGCATACCAATTGTTTTTTGCAAACCTATATTTTTTCTTTTAGCGTTTTGCCGGCTTTGAACGTTACCGGTTGGATTTAAGATAACCATAACTTTTGTTCTTTCTAATTTATTAAAATATATGTAAGGCGTCAATACCATAGGTTCAATAAAATAGGCTGTTTTTCAGGTAATATTGTCACAAAGGTCTGTAAAATATGGTTTTGTTGGTTAAGAAAAAATTGAAAAATTAAGTCCAAAAAAATAACTGCGCTCCTTTACAGTAACCAGGTATACTATTTATCTTAGGAAATATTTCAGTTAAATACTAATTGGCTGAGAGTAAAAGCTGCCTTGACGCAAGCCTTGTATTTTGTTAGTCATTACTAATAGTTAATGCATCTTAACACGGTATTACCGCTAGTCTTTCTATAACCAATAAATTGATTTTTTGCGCTAAATACATCATTGTTCAAAGACTGACGTCTCGAATTATACTTCCCTAAATAACTACACCGGCAAATGACAAAGGATCGATCCATGAATTTAGAAAAAATCAGCACATTTAAGCCGAAACTTAAGGTATTGAACCAGGAACAAATGTGGTCCATTCACGGGGCTGCACTGGAAATTCTCGAGAAAACAGGATTTGAGATGAAACACCAAGGCGCGAAAAAAATGTTGTTGGATGCGGGATGCCGCCTCTTCCGAGGTGGTCGACTCAGGCTGCCGGCTCGTCTGGTCGAAGACGCCTTAAAAACAGCTCCACGACGCATCCTTATGTATGATCAGAAGGGTGACGAAGCAATGGACCTGATTGACGATAATTGGTTTTACGGCACCGGTTCGGACGCCACGTTCACCCTTGACGTGGACACCGGGCAACGTCGCCGAACGGTTTTAAAGGACACCGGGCATTTTGCCAAGCTGGTTGATGGTCTGGAAAATATTGATTTTGCCATGTCCATGAGCAACCCGGAGGATGTGCCCGTCGATGATATTTATGTGTATGTTTTTGTCGAGATGATAAAAAACACCAACAAGCCCATCATCTTCATTGCAGACAGCGGAAGAGACATCGCCAAAATTTATGATATTGCCTGTCAGCTTGTCGGTGGGGAAGAACAACTGAAGAAAAAGCCTTTTTTGCTCAATTATTCGGAAGCAATAAGTCCTCTGCTCTTCCCTGAAAACGTCATGGAAAAGCTGATTTTTTGTGCAAAGAAAAAAATTCCCATATGCCTTCCTTCGGGTTGCAACGCCGGGGGCGGCGCCCCGGTTACGCTTGCCGGGGCATTAGCGCTTGGAATCGCAGAGAACCTGGTTGGACTAGTAGTTCATCAATTAGCCGGCAAAGGAGCACCTTTCCTCTTCGCCCCGAATGTCAGTGTCCTGGATATGCGCTTCGGTGTCATTTCCTATGGTTGCCCCGAGTGGAGTCTTACCCAGGCTGCATTGGCGGACATGCGCGACGAAATATATGGTCTGCCGATCTGGGCCTATGCCGGCGCATCGGATTCCAAAGTCATGGATGCCCAGGCCGGAGCAGAGGCGATGTTTTCAATTATTACTGCGATGCAATCTCGCTGTAATGTCATTCATGATGTGGGGTTTTTGGAATTTGGGACGACCTCTTCTCTGGAAATGCTTATCATGGCCAATGAACTGGTGGCCATGAGTCGTTTTTTCACCGAAGGAATTGCTGTTAATCAAGAGACCCTTGCACTGGAAGTTATTAATCGAGTCGCGGTGGGAGGTGGGAGTTCTATTTTTCTTTCAGATGATCATGCCTTTAAGCATTTTAAAAAGGCCCAATTTCTCCCCAGGCTGCTTGATCGATCCCAGCACGAGTTATGGGAAGAAGCGTGTGCAATGAACCTTTATGATCGCTGCAATGCTGAGGCAAAAAGGATACTTTCAGAACATCGTGTTGAGAGCAAACCGAATAGCTTAATCAATGAAATCGACAAAACTATCAAATCATAGAAGTAAACCATGGCTGTCTGATTCGGTATTAAACTTAAGGGTTTTTCTTACAGACTAACCCACTGCCCCACTGTTTCCACCGCTTTTCCGGTTCCAAAATGATCTGCAAAGATGCGGAAATAATAAAGTTCTTCCTTGCTGCGAACCATAGGATAATTTTTCTGGGCATCTTCCAGTTCTTCATCGGTAATCTGTTCTTCAAAGTATTGGGGTAAGATACCGGCTGAACCGGAGCCCTGGGAAAATTCCTGTTTGAGACGCCAGACAATATCTTTGGGTAGCATGTCCTCATATGTTTTGCGGAAAATCCACTTTTCAACTTTTTGTTCTCCATCCGGCATCAGTTTAAGTTCCATGGGAATTGACAACGCATAGTTTAACAATTCACCCGATATCAATGGAGCAACCACACGAACACTGTTGCTGAGGTTCATTCTGTCTAAGCGCAACGCCGCATTGTTATGCAAGAATCCGAGGCATTCTATTTGTCGCGCAAAAAGCTCGTCGGTGGGAGCGCCTTTAAGATACAAATACCCGCAAAAGATCTCATCACCGCCTTCTCCCGAGAGCAAAACTTCGATACCTTTTTCTTTTGCATATCTTGAAATCAGAAAATTTGATACGGCACTTCGAACCAATGAAGGATCAAAAGATTCCAGATAATAAATCACATGGGGTAATGTCTCCAGAATCAGCTCCAGATCGACAATCCGTTCATGGTGGTCGGATTTGATATGCCCGGCCATCGTACGGGCATATTGAATGTCTTCGCTCTCTCCTACACCCAAAGCAAATGTCTTTAAGCGAGAGGTTTTTCCAAATTTTTTTCTGCAAGCCTCACTGGCCAGCCATGCAACCACACTGCTATCTATACCGCCGCTGAGCAGGCATCCTGTAGGAGAGATAAAGTTTACGCGATTGTTGAGGCTGCGCTGGATAATACTTCGAATCATTTGCATCATATCTGTATTATCAGTATGGAGGGGGCTAGGTGGGCTTTGAGGCAATTTGGCAAATTGGGCAAGCTTGCCATCTTTGCTCATATAATGTCCTGCTGGAAACTCATAAACTTCACTGGTAATCTCCAATAGGCTTTTGAGTTCAGAAGCAAAGTAAAGCGAGCCGTTTTTTCTTCCATAATAGAGAGTTTTGATCCCCAACAGGTCTCGGGCAGCAAACAGGCTTTCACCGTCAGATATCACCAATGCGAAGATCGCGTCGTCTAAATATTGTAACATCTGGCTGCCGTAATGCCGAAAAAGCTGAAGCAGCAATCGTTCTTCGCGGAAAGGGCCATCGATGATGTCAGGGCAGTGGCTGTCCACCAACGCTTGCCAGTTGCCGATCTGACCGTCGTAACAAATCCATCGGTTCATATAGGGGGTATCTGAAATCGGGATGTCTAGTTGAATTGCATCACCCTGTTTTAAAGGTATGTCCGCCTCAAGATAATTCTGTGCCATGAGGACGCGGCCGTTTTGAATTTTTCCAGAAACAAACGGACCGCGATGACGTATTTTATTTATCAAAATTTCAAGTTCCAGGGGATCATGCTTTTTATATACCACAGCGAAACCACTCATGGCAGTCCAAACCTCCTAAACGAATAATAATTTGAATTTATTACGAAATTGAACTTATATATTTTGGCAGGTAAAAATTGTAGAAAAGACTACGCGGCTTTTTTATTTAACTCTACTCCAGCAAAGCCTGACCAATTGTCCAGGCTTTTCAACATCTCTGGTACCTGTAAAGCATTTTCGCAGTAGACATCGGCCCCGATTTGTTCGGCAAACTGATCTGAAGTAGCGCCACCGCCAATGACAACCTTGACCTCGTCACGAATCCCCATCGCCTCCAATTTAGCAAGCACATGCTCCATTTCTCCCCTGGCAGGAGCATAAAAAGCCGACAATCCGACATAGGCAGCCTTATGATTTTTGACAGTTTCTACGATTCGATTTGCAGATACATTGCTACCCAAATTGATCGGTTTGTAACCGACACCCCTTAACATCAGGGCAACATATTTTGCTCCGATTTCATGATAATCGCCTTTGACAACCGCAATAACGAACTTAGGTCGATTTATCCCACTCTCCTCGAGATCCGGCGCGAGCATGTCCATGGCAACTCCAACACATTTTGCTGATATCAGAACATGCGGTGCCAAATAGTCATCGGTTTCATACTTTTCAATAACTTTTTCCATAGGTTTTGCTAAAGACTCAACAATAATTTCTTTTGGATCAATGTTTTGGTTCAGCGCTTTTTGCATCAATTCAAGGACTCCCGGCTGATCTTTAAGTCTCAGGTTATGCCCTGGGTATTTAAACTTTAGGTTGCCCTGGATGACGTTATAAGCTATTTTATCAAGAAGTTCCTGGTTATTCATTTACCCTCCATTTCTGAGAACTTGATCCTATTAAATAATTTCTACTGACATTTTACATAATAATTAATTTTATAATCAAAAATTTTCTATTGAAAATATTTATATAACAACCAAAATGGCTTGTCAACGCTAATCTCAGACAAATCCGTCGATCAGTTCATTATGTTGAAATCTCTTATAAAATCTGATACCTAGATAGAGTCCAAAAATAAATATTAATAATTTTACGATGCCGTATCGTTATTATATTTTTGTTAAAAAAACGACTCTAAGTTTGTTAAATGGGAGAATACCATTATGCCGGAACAATTCAGCATGCAGATTATGATGAGACTCCGTCAAATTTTTCAGGAAATGTCGAAACATTCCAAACACATACAGGAAAATTACAAGATTACGGTGCCGCAGCTGATTTGCCTGCAAGAGGTGTATGAGCATGGACCGATTTCCATTGGTGCACTTACCAAAATTGTTTTTTTGAATAACAGCACAGTAACGGGAATTGTAGACCGATTGGAAAATAGGGAATTGGTGAGACGAAACCGGATCAGCAAGGACCGCCGCCAGGTACATGTTGAGATTACCGAAGAAGGAACCAAATTTATTCAAAAAGCACCAACACCGCTTCATACGCGCTTTTATGACAGATTAAAACAATTTGATGAAGAAAAAATCACGATGATTTTGTGGTCTCTTGAGATGCTGGTTGACATGCTGGGACCGGAAGAAAGCCCAATGGATATACCTTCTCCCCCCTCCCATCTTGCGCAGCCCAGTGGCGATATCACAGCTGAGTCAGAAATCTGATGAATAAGGGGATCATCAAATGAATGAAACAAACATAGTTAGTTTCTCATCACCCTATTACAGAAGGCTTTCTAAAACCCAAATTGAACATATTCACCATGCGAGCCTGGAGATTTTGGAAAGAACCGGGGTACGGCTGCCGAACGATGAGGCTATCGCACTGCTAAAGAAAGGCGATGCCTACGTCACCGACAACAATGTTGTCCATATCCCTGCCTGGAGAGTGGAATGGGCGCTCAATTTAGCGCCAAAACAAATAATTCTCTATGATCAAACCGCAAAGCCGGCCATTCGCATGACCGGCAGGAAGTCATACTATGGTAACGGCTCCGATTTGATCAATATAATTGATCATCGTAACGATGAGCGTCGCAAACCCGTACTTCAGGATGTGCAAAATCTGATCCGTCTGCTGGACGCGCTCCCGAATTTTAATTTTATCATGTCCGGTTTTATCCCCTCTGATGTTGCTTCGCAAAATGTCGAGACCATCCAGACCCTGGTGATGCTTAAAAATACCAACAAACCGCTGGTATATGTAACCACAGACCTGGCCAATACGCAACGTGAAGTTGAAATGTTCGAAATTGCAGCCGGTGGTTCGGAGGAGTTTCGCCGACGTCCTTTTGCCGCCTGCTATATCAATATCGCCAAACCGCTCATGCACAATCCTGAAAGCGTCGAAAAGCTATTGTTCCTTGGCAGGATCAAATCTGGTCCATGATGTCGGTTACATGGAATCGGGCTTGGCCAGCAGTTTGATCCAATGCGCTATCTGCGATGATATTATCTCGTGGATAAAACACTATCTGCCTGGTCTGGAGGTTAATACGGAAACATTACCGCTGGATCTCATCGAGGAAATCGGAACTGATGGGGACTATATCCAGACCGATCATACCATGAAACATTTCAAAGACGAAGAGTATCCTGAGCTGAGGGATCGCAGGAATTATGCCGATTGGATGGCACTGGGCGGGATGACGATGAAAGATCGGGCTCAAAAGAAGGTGGAAGAAATTTTGAACAACCACGTACCTCAGGCGCTCGATAAATCAGTGGAGAAGAAATTAAAACAGATTGCAGAGAATGCATAGAAGTTGTCAGGATAGCCGCAACCATTATTGCCGCTTTTTTTCAACTGGCTTCGCAGCTCTGCTGGGCTTCTTTCACAATCTTGTCAATCTCTGCCTCAACGCTGGAAGAAAGCTGGTTTTCGGGTTTTGTCTCCAATAAATTGATTGCTTTTCGGAGTGAAACGGTTCGAATGTCTAAAGCGCCGTCAGTTTCCCAATTATCCCAATTTCGATGTTCCATCAATTGAGGCAGCCAAAGTTCTGCGCGGAAATTTTCAAAGGTATGTGCGTGATCAAGAAAAGTTCCTCCGTGACCGATTTCTTTGATCAGTTCCAGGGCCATGGTATCTTCATCAACAACCAGTTCTCTTGAAACCCGCTTGAATGCGCCCATGCATTCGTTACAGAAAACAAGATCAGCATAATCAACCAAAAGGTCCGAATCCAGCTGCATGGCATCCATTAAATCTGCGTTAAGTGCTGTCACCAAGCCAATCAGGGCGGTTTCAAATCCGGCCTGGGCATCCAAAATTTTCGAATCCCTGAGCATTCCCGGCATTCGGACAGGAAGCCCCAGAAAATGACCCATCTGAGCCAGAGCACCTTTCAAAACACCAAATTCCGGGCCGGCCATGGAAACAGTCCCGGTCCTCATATCCATACCGCGCGCGAAACTGGTGTATATAAATGGAGCACCAGCCTTAGTCAATTGAGATACCACCAGGCAAGCCAGAATTTCCGCATGGGCCTGGGCAATGGTGCCTGCAATAGTTACGGGGGACGATGTTCCCAGAATCGGCCCTGAACTTACGATTGCCGGGATATTCCAGCGGCTTAATTCGATCAACGCCTCAACAGATTCTTTGTTGATGCCCAGCGGCGGCAAGGTTAACACCCATCCGGAGATAAACGGTCGCTTCAAAAATTTTTCTTTACTCCCGGTGACGGCAGAAGCCATCCGCATGGCATCGCGTACACACTGGGCACCCAAAACACCGCCGGTAATGTGTTTGCTGGTA
>JASFPE010000194.1:0-9315 GCA_050116155.1 Desulfobacterales bacterium | reverse complement strand
CCTTTTTAGTGCGCCGGGGCCTTTATAGCCAAAATCCCCTGGAGGATATCCCGGCCCGCGGACAGCGCTACTTTGTGCCCTTCATTTTTACGATGCCCCAAACCGATCAATTGCTTCAGGCCGTGTGTCAGAGCATCCGGCACCACCCACGCTATTTTCTCTTCGATGTGGCCCTGTATTTGTCTGTTTTACTGATGGCGCGCTGCGGCATGCGCATCAACGAGCCGCTGCGCCTGCGGCCAGAACACTACCAGCCCGATGAGGGTACGCTTTACATTGAAAAAACCAAGTTCAGAAAGGATCGCCTGATCCCGCTTGCCAAGGCCGTACAAAAAGAACTCGATGATTACCTCAGATTGCGACAACTGTTCGATGCAGACAATCAAAGCCCGTATCTGTTGGCCTCCAAAAAGCAACGGGGCTTGCATGAGAATCAGGTGCGCCATGTCTTTCATCGCGCCGTTGAGGCCATCGGCATCGGCCAAAAGCGGCAGATCATCGGCGATATGACCTTCGGCAAACCCGTGCCTCACAGCCTGAGACATTCGTTTGCCATCAACACGCTAACTCAAATCAAAGCCCGCGGTCAAAATCCCCAGTATGCGCTGCCGGTACTGGCCGCTTACATGGGACACCGCAAGTATCAGTACACCGGCGCCTATCTGAAAGTAAACCATGCCGCCGATCGAACCGGGCTGATCGAATTTGCCAAATCCCAGCTGGATGTCATATGAGACTGTCTACCGTTATCCATCAGTTCTTCAGCAGGTATTTGCCGCACATCAGGGCGCTCAGCCACCATACCATCAAAGCCTATCGGGACACCTTTAAGCTTTTTTTACCCTACGCTGCCAACTATTACGGTATCAAAATCAGCTCCCTGCAGATCACGCACCTTAGGGTTGAAGTCCTTTTAGACTTTTTAGACAGTTTGGAAAAACAGCGCCATAACTCGGCCAAAACCCGCAACAGCCGTCTGGCGGCTCTCAAATCACTGGCCCGGATGATCCGCTTTATGCACCCGGAGCAAAGACAGCTGGCCGATAAAATACTGAGTATCCCTCAAAAACGTTCCCAACGGCAGCTGATCGGCTTTTTATATCCCTATGAAATCGATCAGATCCTACAGACCGTGGATCTCAATAATGCCCTGGGGATGCGCGACTACTGCCTTTTACAGCTGCTGTATGACTGCGGCGCCCGGGCCACTGAAATCGCCACCCTGAACCTGGACTATTTTAACGCCCACCATAATACCCTGGCCATCTTAGGAAAAGGCAACCGCTTCCGTCAAATTGAGCTGGAGACCAAAACCGTCAGGCTGCTCAATATCTATATTGCCAAATATCGTCTCAAAGCAAAACCTGCCTATCAGCATCGACTCTTTATCAATCAACGCGGCAGACAGCTCACTCGCCACGGTATTTATCGCTTGTGCAAAAAATACTTGCACAGGGCATTGTCGCCCAAACGGCTAAAGGACATCAACCCGGTGCACAGCTTCCGTCACTCCTGTGCGATTAAAATGCTCACTGACGGCCGCTCGGTCTCCGATATCCGTAATAAATTGGGCCATGAAGATATCCAATCCACCATGGTCTATTTGCAGCTGGACTTGGCGAAAAGAAAAAAAATCCAGCAGCAGTTTATCCGGCATGTCCAATCCAACGTCACGCAGAATCCGGAAATAGAGGAGCTGATCGACTGGCAAAACAAAGATGATATCATGGCCTGGCTCGACGATCTCTAAGCGTACACCACTGACCGCCAGCCATATGACTTGAGGTGGGTTTATACCGAGAGAATTATGTTAACTCGCCGATCAGCAAAATAACCCAAAATACTATTATGTTGCTGAAATCAATTGAAATATTAGATTTGCAGAAGAAGTGAAATATTATACAATAACATCAGGTAGATAGGTGGGCTCGCAACATAATAGCCGAAGTCCACAATTCGACGAAAGTGTGGATTACGTATTAGCAATATACAATTTTGATAAAAATGTATCTTGAAGGGTTTCTTTCCTGTATTGAGCCTATCTAATCAGCTAATATCATAGGGTGTTTATTAAGTTTTAAGCGCTCCATTATCGAACAGGGCCTACGTCAATATGCACAAATCGATGCCTTGGACAATACCCCATTTGATAACCTCGGGCTGGACAATACAGGGTCTCTCGTTGAGCTCAACAACTTGGATAAGGGAAGATCGGTAGTCGCTTAAATGCGACACACCGGGTAAACGCAACGATTAAGTGTAGAGCTCTTTAAAAGCGAGAGATCCGCGGAATTAAACATATAGTAAAATAAGAATCGATCTAAATAAATCAAAAGAATTAACGCCAATTTCGAGACCTCAATATGGCCTCATCAAAGCGTTGTTTCAGGTGAGTTAGATCTTGGTGTGGAGATATGATTGTTTTCGGTTTTTCTGCTTCAGGCAATTCCGAGGGTTGCTTTACTAATCCGCTGCCAATCAGGGCGAAACGACCGGTTCCATAAGTCGTAATGTCCGGTGAAGCTGGAACCAAGATCTCACATTGGGTCACATTTGCGAGAAACTGACAAAAGTACGAATTATTAATTAATCCACCGTCAACAGAAAGTCTTTTCTGCTTTTCGGTCAAGCGCGCAATTGCATCCAATAGCTGAGCCGTGCGAAGCGCGATTCCTTCCAGCACGGCCTGGCAAAGATCTTCTTTTGTAGTCTCCAGGCTCATTCCCAACCAAAGACCTGCGGCGGAACGATCCCAAAAAGGACATGCCAGCCCGGATAAAGCCGGCACGAAGACAAGACCTCTTGAAACCGCTGCAGTATTTTCAAAATGGTTGATATCGGCAAAATCATTAAAGAGCCCAAGGTTTCTTACCCAGTTAATAGCCGAACCGGCATTGTAGACGCCGGCGTCAATTGCATAAATCGGATTTTTGTCGGCAAACTGCCAGGCGACCGTTGATAAAATTCCGCTGGAATGATCACTTTGGATGGTTTCTCCAACATTAGCTAGGGCAAAAACCCCCGTTCCGAACGTCGCTTTTATTTGACCAGCTTCATAGCAGCCGTGTCCCATGAGGGCAGCCTGCTGATCCACAACGCTTGCGGTAAGGGGAATGTCTTTTGCTTCTGATTTTAGAGAACCAAAATAAGCAGTGGTCGGTCGAATTTCAGGTAGAATTTCGATGGGAACTTCGAAAATTCCACAAAGTTCCGGATCCCAGCGGCATGTTTTGAGATTCATTAAACTGGTTCGCGATGCCGTAGTTATATCGGTGGCATATTCACCGGTCAACCGGTAGATAAAAAACGTTTCCGAGGTCCCTAATCTTAGGCGTTTTGCTGCGAGGAGCTTTTCAGCTTCAGGCGCGTTTTTTAAAATCCAGCGTAGTTTAGATGCCGAAAAATAAGGGTCTAAAGGTAGTCCGGCTTTTTTAAGGGTGATATCTGCGGCCCCTTTGGATTTGAGTTCTTCAATAAATTCTGTTGTGCGTTGATCCTGCCATACGATGGCATTATAAATGGGTACTCCCGTTTCACTATCCCAAGCAATCACGGTCTCGCCTTGGTTGTCCATGCCGATGGCATTGATGTCCGGCTGGAATTTTATGGAATCCTTTATATTTTGCAGCAGTGTTTCAGGATCGTGTTCCACCCAACCTGGCTGGGGATAAATTTGGCGATGTTCGACAGAATTGCAAAATGTGAATTTTCCGTCAGCATCCAAGGTGTAAGATTTCGTTGCTGTAGTGCCCTGGTCAATCGCAAGAACACGTTTCATATCCAAACTCCGAAAAGCGATGGTGAGTTGATTGTGAATGTTTTTATGTTAGTGACTATTGTCCCCTGTATCCGAGCCTTATAAATCCAAGCCGGATAAGAAAAAAGAGGATGATCAGGATAAGAAAAACCAGACCGTTGATGACCGATGCCAGGGAATAAAGTTCAGGCTCAATTCCATGCCGTAATGTGCCCCAGGCAATCGTGGGAAGGGTGGGGATAGCCCCGACGTTATAAAAGGTAACTTCGAGATTATTGAAGGCCAAAATAAAACTCACCAGGAATGCGCCCAGAACCGAAGGCCATATTGTTGGCAACGTCACTTCCCAAAAGCAACGGGTGGGACGGGCGCCGAACACCATGGCGGCCTCATCCATGCGCCAATCATAACGTGTTAATTGCGCCAAAATAACCAGAAAAGCAAACGATAACGCCTGGGTGGTATTGGCCAGAATTGCCGACGTGAGATTGCCCGGCAATCCCAATATATTGCGATGGAACATGAGCGATGAAATACCGATTAGAATACCGGCCACAAATAACGGAGAGAGGTAAAGAACAGCAAATAGGCCTCTCAAGCGGGACTGATACTTTAGCAGTCCAATTGCTGCCGAAGCAGCGAAGATGCTGGAAAGGGCGCCGGTTCCAATTCCAATCAGGAAACTGTTCAGTAAACCCAGATGAAAGTCGCTCATTATCCATAAGCGCTCATACCATTCCCATGTAAACACCGGTGGAAAAGGCCACACCGTATTATCTACAAAAGAAACATAGATAATGAAAAAAATGGGGAAATAAAGAAAGATATACAAAAAAACTAGTAAACTCGATTGTGTGACCACCACGAAACGTTCTTTTGGACTTACAGCCGCCATATCAAAATTCCTCTCCGGTATAACCGCTGCGCTGTAAGTTTATAGTACGCCAGATGATCATAATAAAAATAAGGCAAATGAAAAATAATACGACACCCATGGCAGAGCCTAAGGCCCATGTACCGGTTGCTCCGAATTGATGTTCGAGAATATTTCCGTAAAGTGCTCCGTTGACACCACCCAGAAAACGAGGGGTTACAAAGGCAGCAAATGTAGGAATGAACACCAACACGATGCCGATGGCAGTTCCGATCCAGTTTAACGGCCAGGTGATCTCCATAAATGCCCGCCAAGGTTTGGCACCGTTGACATAGGCGACCTCCAAGAGCTCAAAATTGAAATTAAGCAACGAAAGATAGATGGCCAACACCATAAAAGGGATCCAGAGATATACCAAACCGATAGCGGATGCGACATTGGAATACATGAGGATTTGGATCGGTTCAAATCCGAAGGTCTGAAGCGTCATGTTTAACAGCCCAATGGGACCTAAGATTTGCTGCATCGCAGTTACCCGTAAAATGATGCCGGTAAAAAAAGGGGCGGCAGTCAATAGTACCAAAATTAAGCGATAGCGTCCGCCATGCTTGGCGACTAAATATGCAACCGGATAGGCATAGATAAGACATACCAAAGATACGGAAACCGCCATCACCAAGGAACGCCACATAAACGTTAAGTAGGTCTTTTCGCCCAAAATGGTCTTATAATTCTCAATATTCCAGTCAGCAATCAGTTGGTAGCTTTCGGTGCGCCAGAAACTAAAAATCAATATAGAAATAAGCGGCAAAACTAAAAAAATAAGTAAAAACAGAGCGCCCGGCAGTGTAAGCATGGCAAAACGAAAATTTGGACTCTGGCGCAATTTCCAAAAGGAAAACATTTTCAATCTTCCTCCTTCAAGAACGCATCGCCAGCTTCCGGAAGCCAACTCACTTCAACTGCATGGCGGATTTTTAATGACGGCATCTCGGTGGCGGCATTAACGACCAATTCCTCTCCATTTTCTAATACGACAAAGTAAGCTGAATGTTGCCCCTTAAATATGATATCCCGCAGTGTCCCTTCAAAACGGTTTTCACCTTTGGCAGGCTCGGTTTCGCGGGGAGATTGAATGAGAATGCGTTCATGTTTCAAGAAATAATCAATTTTATCGCCGGTAGTTGCGTTTGCAGATGCAGGGATACACAAATCAAGCCCTTTCCAATCCAGTATGGCGGTCGTACCCTCCAGCCGTTTTATTTGGCCTTGAATATAATTCGGTGATCCCAGAAAAGCTGCAACAAACCGGGTTCTCGGATTGTTGTAAAGATCAAGTTTGGCGCCGACCTGTTCAAATTTACCATTGTGCATAACTGCCATGCGGGAGCTCAGCGTCAATGCTTCCTCCTGATTGTGGGTGACATAGATGAATGGAATATCAAGCTCTGCTTGGAATCGCCGCATCTCCACTTCCATTTCTTTTCGTAACTCAAGGTCCAGATTGGCAAGTGGTTCATCCAGAAGCAGTATTTCCGGCCTGGAGACCAATCCCCGGGCCAAGGCCACTCGCTGTTTCTGTCCGCCGGATAGCTGATGGGGGTATCGATCTTCATAACCTTCCATGCGAACAAGCGAAAGAATCCAATTGAGTTGTTCTTTTTGCTTTTCTTCCGGCAATCTCTGCATCTTTAATGGGAATATGATATTATCGGCGACAATTTTATGGGGAAATAGCAGAAAATCCTGAAATACCATTCCGATACCGCGTGCGTAAGGCGGAAGCCTGGTCACATCACGGCCGCCAATGTGAACCGTGCCATTACCCGGCGTCTCCAAGCCAGCAATAATTCGCAGCAGAGTGGTTTTTCCGGAGCCACTGGGCCCCAATAAAGAGAAAAATTCACCCGTGTTGACCTCAAGGCTGACTTTGTCAACAGCGCGAACTTTATCAAATGATTTTTCAACTTGTTCTAGTTTTAAGGCAGGCTCGGTCATGGCTATATCCCGAAGTTGTAAAGATGAGAGATGGTGCGGAAGTGCAGCCGACACAGCCGCACTTCCTACTTTCCATGCAGCAATAATTGATCAAGAAGCCTCGACATCTGACCAGATGCGCTCCCATTTTTCCGGTGAGGACGGTGCATCAAATTGATATAACCCTTTGATGGCATCGGTGTTATTCAGGAACAGGGTGTCAACGTAACGTTTAGGGATCATTTTGCGTACATCTACCGTGGGAGCCCAACCGATCTCTTCGGCCACAATGATCATGTTTTCGGGTTTGAGGCGAAAGTTGATCCACTTGTGAGCCAACTCTAGTTCCTCACTGCCTTTAACACCGGATGTCACGCACCATGTATCCACCCATCCCAGGCCACCTTCTTTGGGATGGAGCAGATGCTTCATGCGAAGTTTGGATTTACCGTCGAGGTAGTCAAAATGGATAAGGCGATAGACGCCGGACCATTCAGGAGCAGCCCATACCGCCTGGGCACGAAGCAGTCTTTCCAGCGTAGCCTCATCGTTCCAGCGGGTGAGAAGGTACTTTTTCTGCTCGATTAGAAGCTTTTTGCATTCCTCAAGTTCGTTGTCATACAGCACATAGGGATTGAAGGGTTTGCCGTCCGGACGCTCTTTATCCTTGGTTCCCATACGATAGCAAACCAGAATACCGGTTAAGGCGATGTTTTCTTCAAAACGTGAGCTCACACAAAGATGGCCTTTGTATTTTGGGTTATACAAAAGATAAATGGAATCGGAATCTTCTTCGGCCACTTTGTCCATATTAATGGTTATTCCGTATCCGCCCCAGCAGTTGGGTGCAGCGATCATGTTATCACCAATTTCCTCTTTGAGCAGCATGAAATTGGGCGGCAGGAAAACCGGGAAGACATACTGCAAGTTTGAAATCTTATCGTAATCGACGGGTTGCGTCAGCCCCTGTTTGGCATACAGCCGCGGCCAGAAGCCATCTGCCATCACTAAGTCAAAGTCTTTCACCCCTCCTCCACGCAGCTTGTTGTAGGCTTCTGAGTTCCCGTCGAAGAACCCCGCGCTGACCTTGCAATTATATTGTTTTTCGAATTTGGCGGTAAGTTTCTTTACATTATAGTGTTCCCATCCCAACCAGCGTAACTCCAACTTGGCAGCTTTCGAGGTTCGAACGAAGGGTCCCATACTGGCTGCGGTAAATACAGCCGCAGCGCCTGTGGCGCTCTTTTTGAGAAACGAACGCCTTGTTAAGGATTTTTGAAGTGCATTTTTCGAATTTTTTTTCATTCTTCACCTCCTTTGTTAAGGGGTTAATGTTTGCCGACGTATTAATTTGGCCAATCATGTCCGCCATGTTGTCGATATCGAAATAACTATTAGCGCCTAATTGAGCTTTTTTCTATCTGTTTATATTTTATTCTGACGA
Source organism: Desulfobacterales bacterium (assembly GCA_050116155.1). Taxonomy (GTDB): domain Bacteria; phylum Desulfobacterota; class Desulfobacteria; order Desulfobacterales; family JAHEIW01. The sequence continues at coordinate 1,263 of JASFPE010000194.1, read as the reverse complement.
GATTTCAACATATTATTTCAAAAAATTGAGATTGACATTTTACGAAAGCAGCTGATCAACCATCTCCGCAAATCCATATCCGCCCTCTTGCCGTGTAATCCAAGTCGGATAATGGTCTATTTTGCCGTTAAAATGTAAAACGTTGGCCACACCGACTGAGTGCGGAAAATAAGAAAACATGGGCACGTCGTTGGGCGAGTCTCCGGTGAAAATGACCTGGTCCTTAACCTTCTCCAGTCGCTCACCGTAGACTTCTTCAAACAGCATGCCAGTCATGGTGAGTTTATCATAATCGCCAAACCATCCGTTGACATGGATTGAACTGGCTTTTGCCTGGGCACCGACTCTTTCAAAGCATTTTATGATTTCTTCGATATCTTTATCCGGTAAACGCGGTATATCCTCACAGTAGTCAATTGCCAGATCCGCCTCGCGATAGGCCTGATCAGCCGATACACGGCTTCCTGGAATTTTTTCAAGAATTTCCAGCTTTAGCTTTTTCAACTTTTTTCGGTCGGTGATTCGCTGGTCTTCAGACTTATAGTAGCGACGCTGCATTTTTTTCAGTTTGTCATCATAACGAAAGTAAAAAGCACCGTTTTCACCAACCAGGCTATCTACCGGCCACATGCGTGCAATATGATCACACCAGCCGGCTGGTCGTCCGGTGATGGGAATTACCCGCCGTTTTGCCTGTTGCAAACGTTCCATAGCAACAAAAACGATTGCTGGCAGTCGACCATTCATGGTCAACGTATCATCAATATCTGTCAGAATATATCGAATATTTTTCTTGCTGTTGCTTGGAAACTGATCAAAAGGTTTCATTTATTACTCCAATTGATTTTGATAAATAGGTTTTATAGCTACGATTGCTCAAGAAACTTTTGTGATACTCGTCTAACCGGCAGCAATATATAACTCAATTTGGTGAGTATAAATGTTTGTCTGACAGTGTCAACAACAAAGAAAAGCGGAATGAAAAACCGTATTGGATTCTTTTTTAAACTTATTTTTGGACAAGATTTACTGGATTAACTGGTTAATTATTTTTCTACCTCATTTTTCAAAAAGAAAATGAGGAAAACCAATCCGAATGCGTTGGAAACGCCTATCTTAATAAGATAGGCACATAATCCATAAACAATCGCTGACACGCTATACTAATAATTATGAGCATTATATATTTGAATTTAGTTTCAAATAGTAATCTAAAAGTTTTTGTAGTAGTTTAGATTGTGTCTTCCGTGCCTGAATGTGAAA
>JASFPE010000193.1:0-9337 GCA_050116155.1 Desulfobacterales bacterium | reverse complement strand
GGTTACCGGGGGCCCCAGGATTGTCAAAAAATTGCCCGACAATGTCCGGGAGGTACGATTGCCTGAACTGCAGATGGATCATCATTTTAAGGGCTTAATAAGCACCGACCCGCATGCCACACTTGATCGCATCAAAGAGGAGCGCCAGGTGCGGCTATTTGCGCTTTTTAAAAAAGAAGCCCCCGATTTATTGCTTATTGAACTCTATCCTTTTGGGCGCAAGGCGTTTCGATTCGAACTTGATCCCTTACTTGAGGGCATAAAAAAGCGTCGATTACCTGCCTGTAAAGTTGTTTGCAGCGTCAGGGATATTCTGGTGGAAAAGGAAAAACAGGAAAAACACGAATTGCGCGCTGTCTTAATCTTAAATGATTACTTTGATGCGGTGCTGGTTCATTCAGATCCCAACCTGGTAAAAATTGAGGAAACATTTTTGCATATTGATGAAATTGAGATTCCAATGGTTTATTCAGGATTTATTGCCCCAAAGCCTGAGCCGGTATGCCGAACCACCGTGCGCAGACAGCTGGGAATCGCCGCAGATGATAATTTAATTATTGCCAGTGCCGGCAGCGGGAGCGTCGGCAGCCCGCTTTTAGGATCGGCGATCATGGCTTTCAAGCAGCTTAGGATTGAACCTTCGCACAAAAAAATGCGGGTCTATACCGGTCCCTTTATGTCGAAATCAGATGTGGATCATTTAAAGGGCCTGGCTGTTCCGGAGATCGTGATCGAAACCTTTGCGTCGGATTTTTTATCTTACCTTAGCGCAGCGGACCTATCGATCAGCATGGCCGGTTACAATACCAGTATGGATATTCTGGCAGCCAAGGTTCCGGCGCTGGTTTGGCCGTTTTCAGCGAATCAAGAGCAGCGGCTGCGAGCCGAACGCTTGGCAGGCCTGGGTGCCCTGCGGATTCTGGATGATGAAGATATTCAACCGGAGAGAATGGCCGCGATCATAGCGCAGGCGCTAGCCAGTCCCCGGTGCGTGACGGCCGATGTGAATTTGGAGGGTGCCGAAAATACCGCTAAATGGCTTGAATCATTTTCCCGCCTTAAGCGGGAAGGGTGAAACGAACGAACTCCTTATGTCCTTTGAGCCTTCTAAAATATGGACCCGGATGCCTGATGATCTGATGAAAAGGATCCAAAGGTGCATTGACACGGCCTGTGATCGGTTCACAGCGGGTCAGACGGGATATATTTTTCTGCGGGCGGATGATGTTGCGGTTCCAGGCAGCCAATTTTCGCGACTCCTGGAGCTTTTTTTTAATCAGCGTGCCCCCCTTTGCCAAGCAGTGGTGCCGGCCTGGCTAACCCGTGTTCGCTGGCAACAGATTAGAGAAATCAGGAAAGATACGGCCCATCTGTTGTGCTGGCATCAGCACGGCTGGCGGCATATCAACCACCAAATTACAGGCAAAAAGCAAGAGTTCGGCCCTGATCGAAGTCAACTTGAGATTGAAAATGACATCATCCGGGGAAGGCAGCGTCTTGAAGGCATTCTGGGAAGACGATTCTTTCCGGTGTTTACCCCACCGTGGAATCGCTGTGATGGCCGTACATTGAAGGTGATCCACAGGCATGGATTTGCAGCGGTTTCACGAACGTTTGCCAGCGATGTGCCGTCACCTGAAGGGTTAACCAATTTTTATGTGAACGTCGACTTGCACACCCGCAAAGAGGTCAGCTCTGCCGCTGGGTGGTCTAATCTTTTTGAAGAACTCAGAACGGCGATTTCTTCCGGTTGCTGCGGGATCATGATCCACCATCAGCGGATGAACGATGCAGCCTTTATTTTTCTTGAAATTCTCTTAAAGGCGATCAAAGCTCGCAAAAATCTTCGATTGGTTCATTTTAGAGATCTAACCCAAGTAAAGGAAGGTGTCGGGTGTCGGGTGTCAGGTGTCAGGTAAAGCGGGGTGTCAGGTGTCAGGTTTCAGGTGTCAGGCATAAGTAGGTTTCAGGTTTCGGGTGTCAGGTGTCAGCTGGCTTCTAGTCACTGGTTAAGCATAGCGCATAGCGCAAAGCGCATGGCGTTGAAAGCATCAAGATCAACATGGTTTTTTATTTTTTACCCTATGCGCTATGCACCATGCCCTATGCCTGTGGTTTGCTGACACCTGACACCTGAAACCAGTTAAGTTAACTTTTACTTTATCAATTCTACCTCCTGATTTGTTGGGGGTGTAGCTTTTATGAAGATAATCTTCTACTGCCAATATGTCTGGGGAATGGGTCATTTGTATCGAAGTATCGAATTGGTGCGGGCGCTTGATGATCACCAGGTGACCCTGATTGCCGGCGGGCAGCCGGTGGATTTTGATTTGCCGGATCATGCCAACCTGCTGCGTTTGCCAACCCTTTTCATGGATGAGCAATTTACGCGCCTGATTCCCGGCAATCCCGCGCAAAGCGTCTCCCGAATTCAAAGTGAACGCCAGGAGATCCTTTCTTCTCTGTTTAAACGGGAGCAGCCGGATCTATTTATCGTTGAACTCTACCCTTTCGGGCGCACTATTTTTGGTTATGAACTGGATCCCCTGTTGACGGCCATCCGCCAGGGCCGTTTTGGTTCTGTGGGTACCATTTGCAGTTTGCGGGATATCTTGGTGGAAAAAAAAGATCCGGTGGCCTTTGAGCAGCGCGCCCTGGACAAATTAAACGAATTTTTTGATGCATTGCTGGTTCATTCCGACCCTGATTTGGTGCGTCTTGATGAAACCTTCACCCGGGTTGCGGAAATTAAGATTCCCATTTACTATACCGGGTTTGTCACACAGCACACCGACCCCAATGCAGGGCAGATCCTCCGTCAAAAGCTTTCGCTTGCTGACGATCAACGGCTAATCGTCGCCAGCGCCGGCGGTGGCCGTTCCGGCTACAAATTGCTGAGCAGCGTTTTAAAAGCCTTTCAAATCGACGGCAACGCGCGACAATCGAGATTGGAGGTGTTTGCCGGTCCGTTTATGGACGCCGATGAATTCGAAAAACTTAGGCAGCAATCCAGATCCGATATCCGCGTACGCCGGTTTACCCATCGCTTTCTGGACTACTTGTATGCTGCTGATTTATCGATTAGTCTGGCAGGATACAATACCTGTATGAATTTGCTGGTTACCGGGGTAAGGGCGCTCATATACCCCTATTATCGTCAGCGGGAACAGCCCATGCGCTTGGAAAAAATAAAAAATCTACTTCCCATGCGAATACTCCGCGATGACGATCTGAAACCCTCAGCCTTAAGTAAACTCATGGATCAAATGCTGCGACAACGGACATCAAAAGAATTTTCTAGCGTGAATTTAAATGGAGCTCAAACGGCCGCCCGTTACCTGAACAACTGGCTGAACAAAACGACAAGTTAAAGAAAACTATTAGAACAGGCAATCAAATTATGTCTAAAAACAGAGCTAAAGAAACGGAATCGAAAATCGACCTTGTTTTCGGGATGCTTCTGCTAACCGCATTTTTTTTCTCCGGTGCAACGAGTTTGGCGCTTGAAGTTGCCTGGTCAAAAGAGCTTTCTTATCTGATGGGTGTTGACATTTATGCCACAACAACCGTTGTGACCGCCTTCATGGCCGGTCTGGGGCTGGGAGCGATTCTGATTGCCCGTTACTATAAATGGAACCGTGCCTCCATCAAAACCTATGGTTTTTTACAGCTCGTCATCGGAACCTGCGGTCTGATTTCGATCCCCCTGTTGCGTTCCACAATGCCGATGTTTTCTTTTTTATATGACCGGCTCAATTATGACAGTCAGTTGTTTTTACTAATTCGATTTCTTTTTGTATTCGGACTCATGCTGGTACCGGTGACCTTGATGGGCATGACACTGCCAGTCGTGGTCGGTGCTTACTTTGGCCGGATTAAAGGTCGTATCTCCTACCTGGTCGGACTGCTGTACGGAACGAACACGGTTGGCGCCGTGGTGGGAACACTGGTGGCCGGCTTCCTTCTGATACCGAACATTGGCATACTCAAAACCTGTCTGCTGACCGGCATGACCGATTTTTTGATCGGTATGATCATCTTGTGGCTTGCACGCAACAAATTCCTGGCCCCGGCAGCGCCACAGAAACAACCCCCGGCAACAAAAACTACAAGACCCTCACGGACGCCCAAAGAATCCGGGGCTATCCGTTACCTGTTCGATAGATTCTATTCCTGGCCGGGGCTTGTATTTCTGCTTTCAGGAATGGTGGCGCTTGCCTACGAGATCATATGGTTTCGTCTGCTCGCCCGCATTATCGGCCCGTCCGTGCATGCGTTTTCAATAATGCTGGCGGTCTATCTTTTTGGAATCGGGATCGGCAGTGTCATCGGTTCACGCTGGGTTAAACATGTTGTAAACCACCGCCTGGCGATGGCAATATTGCTGTTTATCATCGGTATTGGCCCGCTGTTAACGTTGCTGTTTGTCAACGACCTGCCTATATGGTACGCTCAATTATTTGCCGATTTTTCCAGGGAAGTATTTACATTCTGGAATCTGTTGATTCAGGGATTGATTGCCTCATTGTTGATATTGCCGGCGACGATTCCCCTGGGAGCATTTTTCCCGGTTGTTACCCGTGCCTACAATCGCGAAATTCTCGCCAGCGGTCATCGGGTAGAGCAATCCGTTGGCAGGCTTTACTTCTATAATACGCTGGGGGCGGTAACCGGTAGCCTTTTGACCGGATTCTGGTTGATTCCCACCGCAGGCATTAAGACCAGCCTTATCAGTGCAGGTGGTTTCAACCTGATTCTGGCACTGATCATCTTTTTTATTTCCCTTAAAGGTGCGTGGCTGAAAAAAGTGATATATTGTCTGGGCACGGCTGCTGCCATCGTTCTTTTTGTGGCAAATATTCCTGGACTGAATCATACCATTCTTAACGCCGGACTCTATTCCGAAATGGTCAAAAAAAATACCCTTGAGAACAAGATTGGTCCGGCCGGCTCGAATCTGGGCACACTTTTATTTTTCCAGGAGGGGATTAACAATAGCGTAGCGGTGGTGGCAAACAAGTTCAACGACGGCAACCTCACGCTGCATCTCAGCGGAAGCTGGGTATCGACGACTGAGATTCACGGCCGCGCTCACCTAGAGTTTCTCGGGCACCTGCCGATGCTTTTCTCCCGGCGACCGGAAACAGTTGCCGTTATCGGTTACGGAGCCGGTATCACCACCGGGAATGTTCTCCTCTACCCGGATGTGAAAAGAGTAAATATCTTCGAACTTGAACCAGGAGTGATCAACGCGAGCAGGTATTTTGAGCATATTAACGGGAGACCTCTCCAAGACCAGAGAGCCCACTTGTATATGGTGGACGGGAGAAGTCATATTACCTACGAAAAATTCAACTACGACGTCATAACTTCTGATCCGATCCATCCTTATGTTGCCGGTTCCGCCAATCTGTACACAAAGGATTTTTATCGGATCGCACGGGCACACTTGAAGCCCGGTGGAATTTTTTGCCAGTGGATACCGCTGGTTGCCATTTCCCCGGATTCTTACAATATCATTTTAAATACCCTGCACGATGTTTTCCCGCACATCGCATTGTTTTCCTTTTTTGGTGAATCTGTGGCGATCGCCTCCGGCCAACCGATACAGATGAACTGGCGTGAGCTGGAAAAAAGGTTCTACAGCCCATCGGTTTTACGCGACTTTCAATTGCTTGACTTCCAGAATCCCTTCAATCTGGTTGCCTTCTATCTGGGTGGAGAGCATCAGATTGATGCCTATCTGCAGGATGTTGCCGTGGTAAACACCGACGACAACGTCTGGCTGGAACACCGCATACCGATGGATTTGTTCGATTCATCCCACGGAAATCTTTATTTCATGCTGCGCTCGAAAATTAAAGACGATAATCACAAATCTCTCCGGCAAATTTTTTCCGGCCTACCTCTGGAACAACTGGGTATCGAGCTGTCGAAACTATCAAAGGATGGCGATCTCTATTATAAAAAAGCTGAAAAAGCCAGGCAAGACGGGGATTATACCAAAATGGAAGAATACTACCGTCAGACCTTTTCGGATTTTAATTCTAAATATTACTATCCAGCCGGCTTAAAGCTCGCCAAATACCTTCATTCCCAGCACCGGACAGGGGAAGCCCTCGCCATTACGGAAATGCTTCAAAGAAACATTCCGGCATTTCCGGATGCCTACCTGCTGGAAGCACAAATCAGAATACAAACCGACCAGGGCCGAAAAGCAAAAGAAGCGCTTAACCAGGGTCTAATGTATAATCCAGATAATCCGAAACTGAAAGAAATGCTGGATAAACTATAATAAGAAAGCATTTATTTGGAGCCAGTAAAGCAAGAATTTAATTTTTGTATCGCATCCGAACGAAGTCCAACTTCCGATTCCACGCCAGCCCCACGGGTTTATATAGACATGATGCTAATTAGGAACCATTCTCATTTACAATTTTTTTTTAATATGTTAAAGGATTCTATAATTTCTAACACGATGTTTTTATTGAAAATGATACCAAAAAAACCGGTGGTTTTTTTGCCTAAAAAAGCCATTGCCAATTTTTCAATCAAAGTATACAGATAAACAAACGGCTTAGTCTTTCACGCTTTAATGATGATATTGGTCTTACGAAGCGACCTCATCAGATGTTTATCTGTGCATATCGTGCATAAGTTGGGTTGTGGATAGTCGTCAAATAACCGGTTTTAGCTGGATCGCAGATTATCGGCCAAAAGGCTCCGAAGATGACCAATAGCTCAATCCTATCAGAAACAACCAAAGGACCCGGACGTGTGCAACGACAGGTCCGCCTGCCTTTTTTAAAATCGGTGGAAATTGCTTTAAAAAGTATTAAAGTACGTTTTTTCCGCTCCCTGATTACCACCATGAGTCTGGTGCTGGCCGTGTCTTTTTTAAGTTTTATCAATGTCAGCAATGATGTCGTCAACGGTATGCTGGCAACCCAGAACCCGCATCTGCGTCAGACGCTCATTCGCAGCGGTTATGATCTGGGGTCTGAGGAAAACAGCATCGGCAGCAGCGCCAAGCAGCGCTGGATTGTGATTTTATCTCTTTTGGTTTGTGTGGTGGGCATTGTCAATGCCCAGCTTATGGCGGTGACGGAGCGCTTTCGTGAAATTGGAACCATGAAGTGTTTAGGCGCTTTAGATCGATTTGTGTTAAGACTATTTATCCTTGAGGCCGGTATGCAAGGATTAGCCGGCGCCGGCGTGGGGGCTTTGGCGGGCGCTCTTTTTTCGTTGATCAACGCCTGGCTTCGATTCGGCACGGCGGCGATGGCTTCAATTTCGTTTTCCAGTCTGGCGGTATCCATTGCTCTATCTATTGGCGTAGGTTTTCTGTTGAGTTTGCTCGGTGTCTTCTATCCCGCCCTGGTTGCCGCCAGAATGCAACCCGTAGAGGCGATGCGGGTGGAGCAGTAGTTTCAGGCATAAATGCAACCTATAACTAATAAAAAATATCTCCTGGCGATGCATTTGAGGTATTTCCTATGGAAGAAAAAACAAATATTGTGCGCGTCACCAATGTGACCAAAGTATTTAAGCTGGGCAAGATAAACGTTGAGGCACTCAAGGGCATCGATCTTGAAATTGCGAAAGGCGATTACATTTCGATTATGGGGCCTTCCGGATCCGGCAAAAGCACGCTTTTTAATATGATCGGCGGCCTGGATAAGCCCAGCTCCGGAAAGGTTTACATCGATGAGGTTGACATCGCCCAGCTGGATGCATACGAATTGGCGTGGCTTCGTTGCCGTAAAATCGGCTATATTTTCCAAACCTTTAACATCATCCAGGTAATGACTGCACTGGAGAATGTAACCCTGCCGATGGTTTTTGCCGGTATGAGTAATGATGCCGCAGTTGATAAAGGCATACAGCTTCTGGAACTGGTGGGATTGGGGGATCGCTTCAGCCATAAACCATTTGAACTTTCCGGAGGCCAGCAGCAACGCGTGGCCATTGCGCGGGCCCTTGCAAATGATCCAGCGATTATTCTGGCAGATGAGCCCACCGGTAACCTCGATTTAACCACCGGCGAGGAGTGTATCGCATTGTTGAAGCGATTAAGCCAGGAGCGCGGCGTAACGGTTATCTCGGCGACCCATGATTTTAAAATGCTCAATGTTTCTGATCAGGTTGTTTGGATTCGAGACGGTCGTGTGGATAAAATTGAAAATCGTGAAGAGCTGTCGATTTCGATTGGCCAGATTGGTTCGCGAGAGTAACGGCCTGGCGGCTTGTCTCTGGTCGCTGGTTCCTGGCCTTTGGTGATTGGTCTCTGACCCCTTGCCACTGGTTAATTGCTGATAAGGCCCACCTGTGCCATTCAGGAAGAATAACAAAACTCTGAGCAAAAGAGAGCTTTTAATAAACATTTTTTGAGTAATTTGAATAAATGGATAATATTACAGTAACTAACATAAGATTGATGGGTATCAGCTTTTTTGGCATACATCGAGATGTAAGATGCAAGTACCAGCGACCAGCGACCACCGACCAGTGGCCAGCGACCAGAAGCCAGCGACCAGGGATCAGAAGCAAGAGACCGGAGACAAGTAACAAGAGGCTACGGTGGTTAGCTTTTGTTTCACTGATACTTTTTTTAGCCCGCGCCAGCGTTGCCGCTGAAATACCGGCAGAGCAGGCCGCTCAATTTAAAGAAACGATCCAGGATCTGTCATCTTTGACTGACCGCAGTACGGGCACTGCCGGCAACCAAACAGCGGCGAAATACATCAAAGATAAATTTGTCCAGCTCGGACTCGAAGGTGTTGCCACACAGGTCTTTTCCGTCCCGGTTATCCGTTACGGAAAGAGTACTTTAACCTTAACTGACCGGAGCCTCACGGTTCCGATTCGCCCGATCAGAGCCAACGCCATCACTCCCCAAATGGTGGCCAGACCCGGGATCAGCGCGCCGGTGATCTATGTCGGCGGCGGTGAACTCCATGAATTTAATGGCAAGACCATCGATGGCGCCATCATGCTGATGGAGCTTGAATCCGGAAAAAATTGGCAGTATGCCGCCAATTTAGGTGCCAGAGCGCTGATATATGTGGATCGGGGACAATCACCCAAAATATTTTTTGAAGAAAAAGTCGAACTATCCCCCATTCAGTTTCCCCGCTTTTGGATGCCGCTTTCACAAGCCAGAAAATTATTTGGTGATTTCGAACATCATCAGGATGGCATTGCCGCCGATCAGGCCAATCTGATTTCAGATGCCAGATGGGAAAGTGTGGCGACTGAGAATATTTATGGACTTATTCCCGGAACCGATCCGAATCTTCAGGAACAGATGGTGATGGTAGATGCCTTTTACGATAGC
>JASFPE010000192.1:0-9337 GCA_050116155.1 Desulfobacterales bacterium | reverse complement strand
CTTTGACCGGATAGGGCTTGCCGGTTAAAATGGCATCCCAGGCGCATTTGGGGGTAACAATCGTCATTCTGGCGGCCAGTCTGTATTGATCCCCGCCCAGTCGCTTTTTTCTTTGCTCATCGGATATCGCCCGATTTGCAGAAAATTCAGAAATTTTGCGGGTCCCGGGCGGCTCATGAAACACATTGCCACCGGGGACGTCCAGGTTACCGGTAGCCGCCATGAGACCCACAGCAGTCCGGGTGAAGTCCGTGCAGTTATTGGTCTGCTCTGTCGGCACGCCCCAGTGGATGCCGGCCGGTTTGGTAGCGGCATACAGTCTGGCAGCCTCGCGGATAAGTTCAGGGTCTACCCAGGTGATCTCTGCGACCCGGTCGAGCGGATAATCTTGCCTGACCCTGGCCACAAAAGGATCCCAACCATGAATATACTGGGGAACGAATTCGCGGTCATAGAGTTCTTCATCGATGATGACACGGAAAAATCCCAGGGCCAGGGCGGCATCCGTGCCCGGTCGCAGCTGGAGCCACAGGTCGGCTCGCTTTGCCAGAAAACCCTTGCGCGGGTCGATGACGATCAGTTTGGCGCCATTTTGATAAGCCCGCCAGAAACTGACCCCCTTGTATTCATCCGGGTTGGTCCACAGGGGATTGCAACCCCACATGACAATGCATTTCGGATTATTGGCGTAGTCGATGGCCGGATGCCGGCCGCAGGTGGTCAGGGTGGCGCCGATTCGAGAGAGGTAGCACATATGTCCGGCGGTCAGCATATTGGGGGTGCCCAGCAAATTACCGAAGCGCGAGAAGTGACTTTCGAAATCCCGCCCGGTTCCCTGGCCGATGATGATGGATTCGGGCCCGTGCGCTGCGATGATATTTTTGAACCTCGAGGCGACCGTATCCAGGGCCTCATCCCAGCCGATGCGTTTCCAGTCGCCATTGGTTTTTTTCATGGGATACAGAACCCGGTCAGGGTGGTATGCGAGTTGTGTAATGGCCAGCCCCTTGCTGCACAGGCTGCCGTGGCTTATCGGCGATTCCGGATCTCCCTCCACTTTTATGACCTTACCGTTTTTGACATGGGCAATGACTCCGCATCCACCGTGACAGCTGCGGCAAACCGTCCGTATGTGCCTGACTTCTGACATTCAATCCTCCTAAAACTGCGCTGACTGCAACGGCTATTTTTCCCTCCAGTAGCGTTTGCGAATTTCTTTTTTAAGGATTTTCCCCTGGGGGTTTTTGGGAAGAGATTCCAAAAATTCGACCCCCTTGGGGGCTTTATAATGAGCGATGTGCGACTTGCAAAAATCCATAATTTCTTCGGCAGAGGCTTGCGCCCCCTGCCTGAGGACAACCAGGGCATGGACCCGCTCCACCCAATAGTCATCCGGAATGCCGATGACGGCCGCTTCCAGAACAGCCGGATGGCGGTACAGAACTTCTTCGACTTCTTTGGGGTAAACGTTTTCACCGCCTGTGACGATCATGTCCTTTTTGCGGTCGGCGATATAAATGTATCCCTGTTCATCGTAGTACCCCATATCTCCCGTATACAGCCATCCGTTTTTAATCGCTTTTTGGGTGGCATCAGGATTACGCCAGTAGCCGCTCATATTCCGTCTGCTCTTGATGATGATTTCTCCAATTTCTCTTGCTTTGACGTCACCACCGGCCTCGTCGATGATTCGTATATGAACGCCCACACAGGGTTGGCCGCAGGATGCCAGCACGCCCGGTTCCTGCGCGGATAAACTTGATCGGCGATGGCTGGCTTGATTCAGGACGGTCGAGTGGGGGCCGGATTCGCTTAATCCGTATCCCTGGATAAAAATGGGACCGAACACCGAAATTCCGCGTTTCAGAACTTCGGTTGGCATGGGTGAGGCCGCGTACCAGATGCGCTTTAACTTTCCCAGATCATAGTCTTCGATGCCGGGCAGATTCAGCAGGGATACCAGCTGGGTCGGAACGATATGCACATCCGTAATCTGCTCCTCGGCGATGGTTTGCAATGTGACCACAGGATCGAAAGAAGGATCGGCAATGATGACATTACACCCGCCCCTCAGGAAAAACGGCCAAACATGACTGTCTCCGCCGGTATGAAACATCTGCAGAACCACCAGGTGCCGGTCGCCGAAATCTGCGCCGATGTCCAGGGCCTTCATACATACATTTTCCATTTTCTGCTTGTGCGTGTAAATTGCACCACGCGGCAATCCGGTGGTCCCGCTGGTATAAAATATCACCAGCGGATCGTCTTCGTTGAGTGTGACATCGGGTTCTTCCATTGGCTGGGTTTTCAAAAAATCTTCATAGGCCCTCATCAGTTCTGCTTCATTGCCGAAGACCACGAAAATTTTTGTCTTCAACAGGCGCTGCCGGAGCGAGTCAATAATTTCAATGAATTCATGGCCGAGAAAAATGACCCTGGCCTCAGCGTCATTGATGACATGCGTCAATTCTTCCGCTTGCAGCCGGGGATTGAAATGCGCCAGCAAAAAACCCCCCTTCATGGCCGCCCCGAAAACCTCGCAATACTCCAGCCGGCTCCATGACAGAATCCCGACAACCTCTCCCTTTTGGACCCCTGCAGCCTGCAAGCCATGGACAAGACGGTTCACCTGCTCGTTAAAGCTGCTAAAGCTTGTGCGATGAGAGCCGCAGACAAAGGCCTCGCTGTCGGGATAGAGCAAAGCATTGCGGTAAATAATATCTGCAAAGGTCCCGATGGGGTATCGGCTCAATTCACGCAATACGAGTTTAGCTGTCATGTTGTTAGCCTCCGACGATGATTGATCTATTGATACACCCCGTACTCCTTTGCGAACGTCATCATGGTCTTCACATTTTCCGGTTTGGATCCCTGCATGCCGGCCCCGCTGGAGAAGATGAATCCGCCATCTGCACCGGCCTCATCAATCAGGTTTTTACAATAGGTTTTGACCTGGTCGGGGGTGCCGGTACAGAGCAGGTCCAGGGGCATGTTTCCGGCCAGACAGGCTACCTTTCCAACGGTTTTCTTGGCCCGTTTCATATCCGTGCGGTCGAACCACCAGACGGCCTTTCCTTTGGGAATATCACCAATGACCTCCAGCCGTTCATTGTAGCTGCCCTCGGCGAAAAGCTGGGGTACCATACCCTCATTGATCAGGCCGATGATGAGTTTGCGAAGGGTTGGCCAATAGAAGTCTTGGAACTGCTCATCGGACATGAACCCGTCTGCCCCTTTATGCAACGGAATGAAGGGCATGATGTGCCCGTTGGCACGGCAGGCGGCCGCACCGCATTTGACCATGATAGGCGTCAACCGCTCGCAGGCCTCCTTGAGTTCATCCGGATAGCGGAACATGTCCAGCATCACCCCTTTTGTGCCCCGCAGGCTGTCGCCGATGACGTCGAAAGGGGCCTTGGTGAAGCCGCCCGAATAGGCCGGATAACCCTTTGCCATGATGCGCATGTTGACTTCACCGATAGCGGTTCTCCATCGCAGCGCCTCCTGGCCGGCCTGCCCCATAGCTTGAAAAGCGCCTTGCATTTCCTCGGTTCCAAAACGCATGAATGTGGGCGGCACGAGGGGAATCTCATTTAGCGGCGGAAAAAGCGGAAGGGTTTCAAAAGGTTTCAGGGCACCGAAGATGCGCGGGAAATAGGCGGTCAGAAAGAAGGCCGTCGGATCGTCAATCAGGTCCTGGTATTCCTCTGCCCGCATGTATTCATCTTCCACGTATTGGTATTCCCGATTCTTAGCAACGCCGTGTCCGGGCCACTGATAAAAAATCATCTCCAGTGTATCCAGCACTTTGCCGGGGACAATCGTGGTGGGGCCGTTGTAGGCGTCCGGCTCCAGATCCAGGTGGTAGCTTTCCCAAGCCTTTTTAAGGGCCTCGTAGTCGTACATGGCATCGTACATCGTGATGCCGCCATATTGAATGGGGAAAAATCCTGCAGAAGGGCAAACCGGTATGCGATTGGGTTTTTGACTGAGCTGAATGGCATCTTTGATTAGACTAACCCGCTCCCGATAGGCCGCTTCCGCCTCGGCATCGGCAAAGGGGATGCCGTCACCCGCAAGCCATATCGCGAATTGTTGCTCTTGCTTCTCATCGGCGTCTGCCGAGATTTCAAGAAATCGCTCCTGCATGCTATTGCCCTCCGATCCACTTTTTGGTGAGTCTCAGACCGACCATCGCATCCGGTCCATGGGCATCGGCTCCGGTATAGTCTTTGATCTGTTCGGTCACCTGACTGCCGCCGATGATGATGCGGACCTGCTCTCGCAATCCGGCGTCTTCAATGGCCTGGACCGTATTTTTCATGGATTCAAAGGCCAGGGTGAGCAAACCGCTCATGCCCACCACAGCGGGCTGAAAGTCCTGGATGGCCTCCACGAATTTTTGCGGAGACTGATCGATGCCGATATCCCGCACCTCGAAGCCGTTAGCCTCGAGCAGGAAGGTCACTATGTTTTTGCCGATATCATGAATATCTCCCTCCACAGTGCCGATCAGGACCCTGCCGCTTCCTGCGCCGGTCTTTTCCTCCTTAAGCAGGGGTTTTAACATCTCGGAGATCTGTTTCATCATCTCGCCGGCCATCATGAGATTAGGCAAAAAATACTCTCCCTTCTCAAAGCGTTTTCCAACGGTTTCCATGGCCATAGAGCAGGCATCTAGAATTTTCAGGGGATCGGACCCCGCATCCAGCAATTCTTTAGCCTTTTGCAGTGCGGTAGCTTCCTGCATTTCTACTATCGCATGGACCAATGCTTCCGTCATAAATCAATTCCCTATCCAGGGTTTGTTAAACTTGCTAAATATTCAATAAGTTGACTATCAATAATTAAACTTTATTTTTGTGTCAACAGCTTTTTATCGCACCAATCCGCTTTTATTGTTACTTCCAAATGTCTTTTACTTAATGATTTTAGAGGGTTTTACCATGTTTCGATCTGTTTAATATTTTGCTTTTTTATAAGAAACCGTGTTTACTTCATAAAAAATAGTCAATATATTGATATACTAAATATTGATTTTATTTTTACGATAGAGTAATAGGGTGACATTATGGCTGAACGCATCTACAAAAGCGATCTGAGCACCGATGAAAAAGTCCTGATGGCCATTGTGAGGGCGGCAGAGACGTTCAAGAGGGGCCATTCCGGCATTTTCAGAAATTACGGACTTTCATTTCCGCAGTACAACGTCCTGAGGGTTCTAGAGGCTTCCAAAAACGGTCTGAATAAAATGAGCGATGTGAGCCGAATCATGCTCGTTCCGGGTGCCAATATTACCGGCATCGCCAAAAGGCTGGAAAAAGACGGATTTATTCTCAAGAAATCCGACCCCAGAGACGAGCGCGTAACCCTGCTCGAAATTACACCAAAGGGCAAAAGAACCCTCAAACATATTGAAAAAGAAAAAGACGATTCACTGGAGCTCATGTTGAAGAATTTATCCAATAATGAAAAACTTGAGCTTCTGGACAAGGTGAGACGAATCTTAAAAAACGGCATGTCGTTAAAGAGATAACTCCTTACAGATGGCGCATTCGTCCGTCAAGCTTCTCAATTCACTGGTGAAATGCAACTCCATCATCTACTGCAACCGCGCGCAATGACCGGCACCACTATATTTTGTTGTATTTGCTGTTCCTTTTAACATGCCAGCGATTGCCTGCACTATACAGCGACTGCCAGTTTCTGACGATAAATTTTTTCCATTTTTATCAAGCTGGCGCAAAATTTATCCAAATGTTGTGCCATTGCCGCTGCGGCGGCCTTTGGGTCTGCTTCAATAATGGAATCAATAATTGCGCGGTGTTCCCCGGGCATGTGCAGGGCTTTGTGGTCCGGATCCACCGCTTCGACAATTTCATATGTCAGTCGCATCATCGATTTGGTGATCGCTTCGAAAAAATGATTGCCGCACATTTCAGCGATGATGACATGAACTTTCTGGAACTGGGTAATTCGCGCCGATGTTGTGGTGACCGGCAGATATTCCGCCTCCTGGGCTTCTATGAGACGCTTTATATCATCTTTGTTTGGATTGGCTGCTGCCAGACGGGCGACCTCGGGTTCGATGTAATAGCGAACATGGGCCAATTCCGGTATAGAAACCTTGTTTGCCAGAAAAAGATCCAGAAATGCGTTGCCGATATGGTCGAAAGATAGGTCAGTGACAAAGGCCCCACCGGCAGGACCCTGGCGCAAAACCACAAAACCGGTTATTTCCAGAGCCCTTATGGCTTCCCGGACGACACCTCGACTGACCTGAAACGCTTCGGTCAACTCTCTTTCGGAAGGTATTTTTTGACCGGATTTGTATTTTCCCAGCAAAATGGCCTCTTTAAGCTGGCTGAGAACCTCTTCAGAAATGCGAGATTGTTTTATTGGTTTGAAGTCTGACACCATGATCTGCTTTCTTCGATATTAAATGAGATTAACCTAAGGGTTTCCAATAACATCTTGCAAATTTTTGGCTTGACATACAACATAATTAACATTTAATGTAAGACCAATCAAGCACAATCTCTAATAGATAGGAATTTATTTTGAATCTTTCCAGCATTATCGACAACGGAGCGCTAAGTTTTAAGGACAAGATTGCTCTGATAGATGGGGAAAATCAGTATGCCTACGGCAGTCTTAAGTCTGCCACGGATCGGATTGCCTTTTACCTGAGAGAGCAGGGCTCCCGCCGCGGCGACAGAGTCGCCATTTTTATGCCGAACCGCCCGGAGTGGATAGCGATATACTATGGAATCATCAGGTTGGGTGCGGTGGCGGTGTGTGTCAGCTCCGCTTACAAACAAAAGGAAGCCGAACACTTACTGAATGATTCCCAGTCCTCCGTGTTGATTACCTGTGATGAACTCCTGCCCCAGGTGCCGGTGCGGGAAACGATTCCGACGGTCAAAGATATCGTTGTTTTGGAAAACGATCGTGTTCTCGCTTCAATTTTTGAAACCCGCTCCACTGAAAATGAGCCTTTTGCTCCGGTGGATTGCAGCCCGGATGATGAATGTGTCATTCTTTTTACCGGCGGTACCACCGGTGTGCCCAAAGGCGCGATGTTGACCCATGGCAACATTTTATATACCTCACAAAACGTATGCTATCACGAGCGGGCGGTTCCCGAAGATGTAGCGCTGTGCTTCATGCCGTTAAATCATGTGTTTGGCGGCAATCACATCATGAATTCAACCCTGTACGGTTGCGGCACGCTGGTGCTTCACAAAAGCTTTGATATGGACCGGATGCTTTCATCTATCCAGTCCGACAATATTACACGTTTTTATTCGGTTCCCACCGTCTTTATCCGTTTGCTGAACACGCCGGGTAGCCGAAAATATCTATCATCGGTCAAATATTGTTTTTCCGCTGCCACCAGCATGGCCTCCGAAATCGTGCGCCAGTGGAAGGACATGTTCAATCTGACGATCCATGAGGCCTACGGGATGACCGAGACGTCATCTCTGGTCACATTTAACCACCTTTACCATCACAAGGTCGGATCAGTGGGTACTCCGGCGGGCGTTGTTGAAGTTAAAATCGTCGACGATGAAAACAACGAAGTACCCTCCGGTGATTCCGGCGAGATTGTTATGCGCGGTCCCAACATCATGAAGGGTTATTTCAACAATGTTGAAGAAACCGAAAGGGTTTTGCGCAACGGATGGCTGCATTCCGGGGATGTCGGACGCCTGGATAAGGACGGGTACCTGTATATCGTCGATCGTATCAAGGACATAATCATCAGCGGTGGCTTGAACGTCTATCCCACCGAAGTGGAGGAAATTTTATTCACCCATCCGACAGTCGAAGAGTGTGCCGTTGTCGGTATGCCGCATGCCGATTATGGTGAAGCCGTTACGGCTTACGTTAAAATCAAGCAACAACACACGTGTTCTGAAGATGATCTGATCATTTTTTGTAAAGAAAGAATAGCTTCCTACAAGGCGCCTAAAAAAGTTTTGTTTGTCGACGATTTTCCAAAATCTCCGGCCGGCAAAATACTAAAGCGCGAAATTCGTAAGTCAGTTGATTTGCACCAAAAGCATAGCGATGGGAAATGAGCAATCGAATTAAAGAATTGAGAAAATCCATCCAGGTCGATAAATATCCGTGAGGGCTATAAAAAAGTCGTCCCCAAACGACGTCATATCCTCTCGCTATACTATGGCGGGGGAATAATGGGGGTGTCTCCGGTGCTGCTCGAAGCGGGGGGACGCTCGGTGTAGCCTGGAGGCGGTGGAGGGGGTATCCCACGTGGCCCCTTGGGGGCGGCCACAAACCCCGGGATCTGGTTGCCCTTTGCATACATGCATTGCTGATAGGCATTGTCATATTTCCGCTGGGCATCCATCCCGGCTGCGTAAGCCGGACCGCTTGCCACAGCGGTGCCGGTGACAAGGCCGCTGCCGGCGCCGATGGCAGCTCCGGTGGCGGCGTTGCCGGAGGCAGCGCCGATTGCAGCACCCAGTCCGGCACCTATGATGGTACCGATCACCGCGCCGTCGGCAAGATTCTGATTGACGATTTCATTGGGCGCCTTTTGAATCTGCTGCATGGCCCATTGCCGGCAGGCCGCATCATCGGACTGAAATACCTCAAACGGCTTGCCCGGCTCCGGCAGAACCATGACACTCGGACCTGCCGGCATCGTCGCACAACCGCACAGCATCACCAGCGCGAAACATAATAAAAGGTTTCGTTTCAATTCCATGCTGCAATGACCTCCTTTACGGGTTGGACGGGGTTGCATCCGGTACGACCTTCATCCATCCGTTCTCGCAGTTTCTGACGTATGGATAGTAGCCTTCAGGATTCCGACAGTAGTACCAGTAATTGTCTTCCTGCTGCTCCGGCTGGACATACACCGGAGGCTGTTGCTGAACGATTACCGGTGGGGGGGCATAGTAGCCGGGCGGGTACCATGGCCCCACCACAATTGAGCCTCTCCAGAAAAAACGCGGCCTTGGGTGATGATGCCGCCATGGTCCGGGATATCTCCACCAAGGCCCTGGCCTATAGTGGGCGCTGATAACGACGCTTGTTTTTCCTGCATATCCTTCACAGGGGATGGCGAAAAGCATTGTAATTGCTAAAAAAACGACCAATAGAAGCTTATTCATTTTTTTCTCCTTTTTGGAACTGGTTCTCGCACTCACGTTGGGCTTTAGTCAATTAGACGCATGCGTCTCAAATAAGGTTTACAGAAGAAAGAGAAAAATTTGGGGTTGGGAGTATAAGGTTGCTCGATGGCATGAAGGTTTGGGTGCCGCGTGACGCCAACTATTTGACATTATATAGCATCCATCATAATATC
>JASFPE010000191.1:0-9376 GCA_050116155.1 Desulfobacterales bacterium | reverse complement strand
GCGGATCGAATATCGAATGCAAAGGAGTAAATACTATGAAAATTGAAGCCAACGGCATCCAAATTAATTACGAACTTGCGGGAAAGGCAGAAGCTCCGGTGGTGATGTTGAGCCATTCGCTGGCCTGCAACATGGCAATGTGGAATCCACAGATAGATGTCTTACAGTCCCACTTTAAAGTCTTACGCTACGACATGCGGGGTCATGGCGACAGCCAGGCAACCGAAGGGTCATATACGCTGGAACAGCTCGCGGCGGATGTGATTGGTTTGCTGGATGCCTTAAAAATAGATGTAGTCCATTTTGTGGGGCTATCCATTGGAGGTATGATTGGACAATGTCTGGCCTTGAATTATGCCCATCGGCTGCATAGTCTCGCTTTGTGTGACACAGCTCCCATAATTCCGGAAGAAGCCCGACCGCTTTTTCGAGAACGCATGGACAGAGCTCGTGCGGGAGGAATGGAAGCGATGGTCCAGGAGACCCTCGAACGCTGGTTTACGGAGCCCTATCTTAAACAAAATCCTCCTGAAATAGAGCTTATTGGCCATCAAATTGCGACCACATCCCTCACCGGCTACCTTGGTTGCAGTGAAGCCATCCTGGGTCTAAATTACGTGGATCGACTCACGGAAATAAAGCTCCCGACACACATCATCGTGGGTGAACATGATCCCGCAACGACGGTGGAGTCGTCCAAAGCCATCCATGAGCGTATTCCTCACGCAAAGCTGGTCATACTGCCATCTGCCGCTCATCTTTCCAACATCGAACAGACCGAAGCATTTAATACGACGCTCATGGAATTTTTACGAGACCAGTGACAATGAATCTAAGTATGCTGTTGACCAAAACTGCACGGCTCTTTCCTGACAAGATCGGTCTTATTCACGGGTCAAAGCAGCTGACCTACGCGCAACTCAATACCCGGGCCAACCGCCTGGCCAGCGCCCTTCAAAGCCTCGGGATCCGCCGGGGGGAAAACATTGCCATTCTGCAGTATAACTACCCGGAATTCTACGAATCTCTTTTTGCCTGTTTCAAATTAGGGTGCGGGGCGGTTCCCATCAATTTTCGACTACATCCAAAGGAGTTTGCCTTTATTATCGATCACTCTGAAGCAAAAGCGCTTATTTTGTCCGAAGAGTTCAACACGTCGATTCTGCAAGTGCGCAAGCATATCCCCGCAGCCCGGCATCTGATAACGCTGGCTGGAGCCGGCGGGGAATTACTTGATCACGAGAAATTGCTTGTCGAAGGTTCCGCTGAATTTGTTGATGCCGATGTGGAATCCGATGACCTGGCCTGGTTGTTTTACACTTCCGGCACCACCGGGACCACGTCTTAGAAGGAACGGAAGTGCAGCGCAAACGTCTGGGCTCAGCCGGCATACCGCGAACCGACGTAGAAGTCAAAATTTTCGACGAAAACGACCATGAGCTTTCCAGGGGAGATATCGGGGAGATTGTCACCCGTTCCGATCTGGTGATGAAGGGCTATTGGAAGAATCCGGAAGCCACCGCCGACACCCTCAAAAACGGATGGCTGCATACCGGTGATGTGGGTTATATGGATGAAAATGATTACCTGTTCATCATGGACCGTTCCAAAGACTTGATCATCAGTGGTGGAGAAAACATCTATCCAAGGGAAATCGAAGAGATCCTCATCCGACATCCGGCGGTCAATGAAGTCTCCGTAGTCGGTGTGCCGGATGACAAGTGGGGAGAAGCCATCAAAGCGGTGGTCGTACTGATGCCCGGAAAGAAGGCTACCGAAGACGAGTTAATTGCCTATTGCAAAGATAACATTGCCAGCTACAAAAAACCGAAATCCGTGGATTTCGTCGAAGAATTGCCGAAAAACAATTACGGGAAGATTCTAAAACGAGAACTGAGGGAGTTGTACTGGAAAAACCATGATAAAAAAGTATAGACATGGAGCTGTTCTGTCATTATCCTTCATCTCGCTTGTCCTATCTCTCAAGGCGATGGCCTGTCCTTTTGAATTGGCGGCTGCGACAATTTCCATAAACGGCCACACCCTTAGCGTGGAACTGGCAACCAACCCCAGTGCGCGCCATTGCGGATTATCCAACCGCGAGGAACTACCGAAAAATCAAGGTATGTTATTTATCTATCCCACCGCCCGCCTATTGACATTTTGGATGAAGGCTACCCATATTCCGCTTTCCATTGCCTTTCTCGATGAATATGGAAAGATCATCAACATTTACAAAATGCTCCCCAACCAGACCGATGAGCACTATGCCTCTTCCCGACCCGTAAAATACGCCCTTGAAGTAAACCAGGGCTGGTTTCAGACGCACGGGATCGAAATCGGAGACACCGTTGAATTCAAACTTCCCCTGGTGATCGAGATATACTAGCGTCGTGTCTCATATGTAATTTACAGAACCCAGAGTGATTCAATAGTACTTGTTCCCATCATAAAATTGGTTAAATCCCAAATTACAAATAAATCTCAAATTCCAAAACTCAAATCTGAAACTCAGATTGATTTAATTACAATGATCAAGATTCAACCATTCATACTTCAAAATTAAAATACAACTTGATCTGACAGCATGCTAATTAGCGATACGGGATAGATATCTCAAGATTTTTAGAGGATGAAAAACTTAGATAAGTTTATCGTATCGGTACTTTTGAGAGGCGCAAGATATTTGGATTTTAATAGAGATATCTGGAATTTCGGCTTAGTTACGATTAGTTAGATACGCCTGAGCTAAGCAGCAGCTAGGGCAACTCGTTAATCGAAAAAGCAAGTTAACACCAAACTACGCGGAACCCATATATTGCTGTGCCCTGGCTGTCAGCTTAAGTGACATGTTATACGATAATACATGATGTTTGATCTATACAATTTGAGCTAAGTTACAAATGAGCCGTTATGTAAAATTGCACATGCTCTCAGAGTTGCACATGAATCATGTTGTATAAACGAAAGAGACCTACAATTTTAATTTTCCAGATCTCCATCTTACTAAAATCATTCCTGACGGGCACTCTCGAAAGCATGGGATATTCTTCAACGACTTTGATTGTATCTACCCACTTTCGAAGACCGGAAGCTCTTTTCAGATGCCACTTAATAAGTGTTGATGAGTCCATTCCGCTTTTTTTCATGATTTCCCTGTTCGACCCCCACGCTGTAAACCATGACATCGAATCAAAGATTACATGGGATGAAGGATAAGTTTCGGCAAGTTTACGGAACAGGATTTCGACCTCCTGGGCTTCGAAGTAGCATAGTACTCCGGCAGCCATGAACAGAATGGAACGGCCTTTCGTCCACCGGGATATGTCATCAATCCAGGTGAAATCAAAAACGGATTTGGCAATCGTCATTTCTCGTTCTGAGTCAGGAATTAGCTTCTGCCGCAGAGCAACGACATCTGGAAGGTCGATATTGATCCATAGAACAATTCCCTCGTCAACTCGCTGAAACGTGGTGTCCAAACCCGCTCCAATATTTACCACCACAGCTCTACTATTATTCTCAAGAAATACTTCAATGATGTTGTCGAAGTTGTAAGCACGGATAGCCCATACACCCTGATGATCCGCCACCGGCCCTTCCTCAATCTGAGAGAAATCATAGTCGATTCTTTCGACTATATTTTTGGCATAGGTATCACATACGATGGGATTGTCCTTTTCTGTCTCTCGAGCTCTTGCCCACAGAGGCAACATCAAAGTCTCCTGAACTGTACCTAGGTCGATCTTGATATCCTGATTATTCATATTACCTCAGCGATCATCATATCTATCCAATATATCATTATATTTTTTTGGCTGTCGCCTAAAAGCACTTTTAATCTTTTTTTCAGATGCAGCTTTTTATACCTAAACTGCATCCTTAGCTGCGTCTGCCGAATTACACAGAAACAAATATCAGCCGATTACAGATATATAAAAATATCACAAATTTTACCAAAGTGGTGATTAGTAGATGATCGCCACTCTGGAAAAAATACAGATATCGTAATTTGATATCACAAGTGTTTATACGTTATCAACAGTTAGGGCTTTTTGCCAATATTTTCCGAGACAGATCTATTCAATTTCAATTTACAAATGAGGTTCCAAAGTGAAGATACCCGGAGGATCTAGAGTGGGTGGGTAAGGTTGGGCCTATTCCTACTTAAAGATTACCTGAAACTAATTCCACCTGCCCGATGATGAATTTGTTGAGGCAGTCCTGCTTAGGACACTGGACTCTGTCCGGAAGGATAAAGTTCCGCCAGAGGCATTCGGGCCAGCAGACCAGACAAAATCACCCCCGAGGTTTGTATCCATTGCACTAAAAACATCTGCATCATTTGTCCAATTAGTTGAGGATAATTTCATATCAACCCAGGTTAAGTGTTCTCTCATGTTAAGCTCTTTTAAAGCCTCCTGCAGTACCTTATCAGTTGCTGTGCTTGTTACAAGGTCAAGTCTTTTTACAGCAACCGAGGCCATAACAGACATAATGATCATAACTGAAATAAGCTCAATTAAGGTAAAGCCATTCTGATCTGAGATTGAAAACCGAGCAAACATCTCCACCTCCGTAAGTCTTCCCTTTACCCTATGCTAGCATCCACGGGAATAAAAAAGCCGAGCCACTTTGTTTTTCAAAGCAATCCGGTTTCCTTTTCAATTCCGAGGCAACCTGACTATCTCATTGAGACGCGTATCTTTCCGTCCCTTTCTCACTAAAGGTTTGGCTTTTTCATGAGAAAATTTGAATATTATAAAATTCCACTGTTTTGTATAACTTATTAGCAAATCAGATGCCAAAACCAAAAGATTTAATAAAATCATTCAATATCAAACAATTAGCTTAAACTGGAATTTAGCGTTCATTAATCTGGGAAGAAATATTGTGGGATTTGACACAAAAAATTGGGGAGAATCACGTAATCACCATCCCTTGGAACCGGCTTTAGCCATTGACAACGTGTTTGGATAGAGTCGTTCAGGCTCTGCCCTTACTCCCTCCTTGATGTTAAACAAAGCCCCGGCCGGAACTGTGGGCTAATTCACGGAAGAAAACACTGAACCTGCGATTGAGATTACATGAAAAATATCAAAAATTCAGTTTTTCAATGTATTTATGAGACAAGAAACTAGGCATTGTAGGTGGTGGATGAAGTCGACCCACCGGTGCCCGTCCAATTGGTGTGAAAAAACTCACCCCTGGGTTTATCAATGCGCTCGTAAGTATGAGCGCCGAAATAATCCCTTTGAGCCTGCAAAAGATTCGCCGGTAACCGTTCGCTGCGGTAGCTATCATAATATGCCAGGGCACTGCTGAAGGCCGGCACGGGAATACCTGCTCTGACAGACATGGCAACAACCTGCCGCCAGGCATCCTGATTATTTTCGATAACCCGCTTAAAATAGGGGCTTAGCAGCAGATTGGCCAGATTGGGGTCCTGATCAAAGGCTTCTTTGATCTTGCCCAGAAACTGTGCCCGGATGATGCAGCCGCTGCGCCACATCAGCGCAATTTGGCCGAAATTAAGATTCCAGTCATGCTCCTCTGCCGCAGCACGCATGAGCTGGAATCCCTGGGCGTAGGAACAAATCTTGGAAGCGTACAAAGCCTGGCGGATCATCTCCACCATCTCCGCTCGATCGCCTTCAAATTTTGCAGCCGGACCGCGCAGGTCTTTTGATGCCGTCACCCGTTCTGGCTTAATGGCACTCATGGTGCGGGCAAAAACAGCCTCTGCAATCGTCATGGCCGGGATGCCTAAATCCAGCGCCTCCTGACTGGTCCATTTCCCGGTGCCCTTCTGACCGGCAGTGTCGAGAATTACCTGAATCATCGGCTGGCCAGTCTCGTCGTCCTTTTTGGCCATGATATCGCGCGTGATTTCGATAAGATAGCTGTCCAGCTCTCCCCTGTTCCATTCCGCAAACACGTTATGCATTTCGTCGGCAGACATGCCCAGCCCCTTTTCCATGAGCGCGTATGCTTCACAAATCATCTGCATGTCGCCGTACTCGATGCCATTGTGCACCATCTTAACGAAATGACCGGCACCATCACTGCCCACCCATTCACAGCACGGAGATCCATCCTCGACTTTGGCAGCAATGGCCTGAAAAATCGGTTTAACCAGGGGCCAGGCGTCGGCAGAGCCCCCCGGCATGATGGAGGGCCCTTTCAGCGCACCCTCTTCGCCACCGGATACCCCCGTACCGATAAACAGAAAACCTTTCTCCTGAAGATATTGGGTGCGGCGAATACTATCGGGAAAATGGCTGTTGCCGCCATCGATAACAATGTCTCCAGCGTCAAGATACGGGATGAGCAACTCGATAAAATCGTCGACCGGTTTGCCAGCCTTCACCATCAGCATAATCTTACGTGGTTTTTGTAAGTTATCCATCAGAGCTTCGATGCTGTAACAGCCCTTGATATTCTTGCCTTTGGCCCGGCCGTTGATGAAATCGTCAACTCTGGAGGTTGTTCGATTATAAACTGCCACCGAAAAGCCATGGCTCTCCATATTGAGCACCAGGTTTTCGCCCATAACCGCCAATCCAATTAAGCCGATATCTTGTTGGGTCATTTAAAATCTCCTTACATGATTGTGTGTTTCATCCTCAAAAAATTACACTTTCGAATTCGGAATTGGGAATGCGGAATGCGGAAAAAAAGACCAAACACGGAACACGAAAGACGAAATAGAAAGTCCTTGAACCGTAAGCCTTGAACCGTGCATGTGTTTGTTTTTGCCTCAAACCTCGAACCTCTAACCTAACGCCACTTATTTTGGCCTTTACCCCATGCCCCATGCTTTTTACCCTGACACCTGAAACCATTTTTTTGGGCAGACACCCGACACCCGACACCTATATTCATAGCTTATGAAACGGTCCCGCGTGGGGAAGTTCATATACCGACTTCCAACCCTCGCTGAAGGGCTCCTTGAGAAAGGGTTCCAGTTCTTCGGGAGTTCGCAGGGTTACCTTGTCCACCGGAGGTACGGTTCCGGGGGGAAAGGCTTCCAGGATCTGATCATTCAGCAGGGTCAGATATCTGAGAATGGCCGCAATCGGCCTCTTGGCCTTTTGCGAAGTGGCAAGACTGGGTTTGCCGACGACCCCCTCGGGGGTCGCAAATCGCTCGATGGCAAAATGGCCTTCTCCTTCCGACCACCGATGCGGGCGGCGGAAAGGATCTACGGCAGTGTCAAAGTGCCCTTCCGGCAAATAGCTTTCCCCTTCTGCATCCTGGACCACACTCATATCCATCATCTCGGGAAACATCAGCATGGCCACTGAGGTTTCACTTTCGTCTGCATGCACAAAATTGGTCTCCAGGCTGTCATCTCTTTCTACGGGCATGAAAAATTCTCGGACCGCCCTGTGCCAGTCCAGCACCTGAAAGATTCCGGGAAGCTGAAATCGTTTCATGAACTCCTGGAGAGCGGATTCGAGCATCCAGAGGTGTCCGTGGTTATTGATCATAATGATCTTTCGATAACCGTCGTTCCACAATCCCAGCATGGTATAGATCACCATTTCTTCGACAATCTCCTTGGGAATGATGACGGTTCCTGGCATGCCCATATGATGGTAAGGATGTCCACCGTAGTTTAACGGTGGAAACGCCAGGTTGACCTCGCGGCCCCGTTTTGACGTATAGCGCCGGAGACCTTCGAGAATCTGGGTTACCATAAAGGTGTCCAGCCCGGAATTGGCATGAATGCCATGATTTTCCGTGCAGCCGATGGGCAGAAATAAAATATCGTTCTTTTTTCGCTTTTCAATGCATCGGACCCTCGGGGTATTTTGAACATAACATCCGGCTTTACCCAACTCCGAAGGAGATGGTATTTCATATTCGGCCAGAATCGCATCGATTTCGGCTTCCGATGCATCCCAGATCTCTTTTTTTAATTTTCCAACCGTATTATCTTCAAAAACAATTTCCGGATAATCTGTTGTCAGCCACTTCTTTCTGTCCATTATAAATTCCTCCTATAAATTCAAAATTTTATCTGGTTTATCCAGGCATTAAATTTGATTGATTCGACGTACTGCCTCTTTAGAATCACGTAAAGGCGCCAGTTCAAAGCCGATGATGCCTCCATAATTTAGCTTCTCGAGGGCCTTGAAAACATTTGGATAATTGATCTCACCCGTTCCGGGTTCATGCCTGCCCGGGACATCGGCGATATGGATATATCCGATATGGTCGATATAGGTTTTGAAGGTATTGATGATATTACCCTCCATAATTTGCATATGATAGACATCATATAAAATCTTTATATATGGAGAATTTACCAATTCCACAAGTTCGGCTGCGGCCCTTGTGGATGTTAGAAAATTTCCGGCATGATCTACAATAGTATTTAAAGGCTCCAGTGCAAGCGTCACCTTTGTTTCTTCCGCTATGGGCCCCAATGTTTTGAGTACATCAAACATGACCGTATTTTTCTGGCGGTGGCTGAGGTTATCATAGTGATGGATAACAACTCCATTTTCACCCAGGGCATTGGAATGAATCACCAGATGGTCACATTTTAAAAATTTGGCGGTTTCAATAGATTCCCGTACAAATGCAACATAGTCATGTTTTTGATTCTCATCCACCATTGAAAAGGCCTGGTCACCTGAAAAGCTGGCGACCTTTAAATCATAAATCTGGCAGAGGTTTTTGATTTTTTGAATATCTTTATCCTTCCACGACCAGAACTCGACATATTCAAAGCCAGCTTCCCTGGTTAAGCGAAATCTGTCTTCAAAAGGCACTTCGGTGAAAAGCATTTCGATGCATAAGGACTTTTTCATTGGATCCAACCTTTAACTAACTTCCTAAAAATTTATAAATTTTCATATTCAAATACTTTTTTTGGTGTCAGGTGTCAGGCCTCTTGATTTCGGATTGTAGAATAATTCTCAATCCTTTATCCTTTACCCCATGCCCTATGCCCTATGCCCCGAGCTTTTAACCCTGACACCCGACACCTGGCACCTGAAACCTTGCTAGTTGAATTAAGCCTCGATCTCTTCGATTTTAACCGGCCTTTTTTCAGTTAAAGACTTTAGAGCTGCCACACCGATAAGAACAGGCTGCAGTCCATCGTTGCCGGTAACCTCAGGCTCTTGATCATTGATGACGGCATCAACAAAGGCCTTTAATTCTTCAACATATGACATCTTATATCGTTCCAGGAAAAAATAAAGCGGCTTTTCGCTGACGACACTTTCGGCAGTGCTTAACTTTGTAGAATTTGGAAAGTCATTTTTTACCTCGATACAACCTTTTGAACCAAAGACCTCCACGCGTTGATCATATCCATAAACGGCTTGCCGGCTATTATCGATAACCCCCACGGCACCAT
>JASFPE010000190.1:0-9398 GCA_050116155.1 Desulfobacterales bacterium | reverse complement strand
CGGGCACGAAGTGAAGCTTTAGCGCTATCCAGTGCATTTTCAGCAAATTAGAATTCTGGATGCCGGATCAAGTCCGGCATGACATAAAAACTCCCCGACTCCTCAATTATTTATAGCCGGAAGGATAAGGAATATACACCGAATGCAGATGATAAACAACACCGATATGGTCCATCGCCTCGATCTGGAAGGCAAAGAGGTGATCGTGTTAGGAACTGCACATGTTTCCAAGGAAAGTGCCCACCTGGTCGAACGTGTCATCGAAACCGAAAAACCTGATACGGTTTGTGTAGAACTTTGTCAATCCAGATATCATTCCATTCAACAAAAGGAACGCTGGCAGGATACCGATATCGTAAAGGTCATAAAAGAAAAAAAATCGTTTCTACTGCTGTCAAACCTTTTACTGGCATCTTTTCAGAAACGAATTGCCAAAAAATTTGATATCAAGCCTGGTCAGGAAATGATTCAGGCCATTGAAACAGCCGAAAAGATTGGTGCCAAAATCCACCTTGGCGACCGGGATATTCGCACCACCCTTTCCAGGACCTGGCGTGCCATGGGATTATGGAGCAAATTCAAGCTGCTGTTTCAACTGATATTGTCGATCGGTGAAGTCGAAGATCTCGAGGAAGAAGACATAGAAAAAATGAAACAGGAGGATGTGCTCCAGACCCTTCTGGCCGAGGTTGGAAAATCTCTTCCGGTTTTAAAAGAAATCTTGATTGATGAGCGTGATCAATATTTGGCCGAAAAAATAAGAACCGCTCCAGGAAAAAAAATTGTGGCTGTCGTCGGTGCAGGGCATATTCCGGGAATTAAACACCACTGGAAAACCGACATTGATCTCCAAGATCTGGAAAGACTGCCCCCCAGAGGGAAAATGGCCGGTATTTTAAAATGGATAATTCCGGCTGCCATTTTATTGCTATTTATCGCCGGCTTTTTTTACGGTGGCACGGACGCCGGAAAAGACATGATCGCCTGGTGGATACTGGCCAATGGGATTCTAGCCGGAATTGGCGCCATTATTGCGCTGGCACATCCTGCAACCGTGGCTTCTGCAATTCTAGCAGCCCCGTTAACCTCCTTAAATCCAATGATCGCCGCCGGATGGGTCTCGGGATTGGTGGAAGCTTTTTCGAGAAAACCAAAAGTCAAAGATCTGGAAAGCCTCCCGCAGGATATTCTCTCAATTAAAGGATTCTGGAGAAATAAGGTAACCCGGGTTCTGCTGGTAGTCGTGTTCACCAACATCGGAAGTTCGATAGGTACCTTTGTGGCCTTCCCGGTAATCGTTAAGGTATTGTTAGGGGCTTCAGCTTGATGACTTCCATAATACAAAAATGAATACCAATAGACGATTCAGCTTTCCTGACTCTCAACCTATTCAGACGGCAATTTATTTTCTTTTTTCAGCGCTGCTGCTGTTAACGGGATGTGCTCGCGACAGCGCAGTTCAAATTGAACCTTCCCCCCAACAAATCCTTGCCCCCATGGGCTATACCATTCAGGTGGGTGCCTTCTCCAATATGAACAATGCTGTGCGCCTGACGGAAAAATTGCATCAGCAAGGCCTTGTAGCTTATCATTTTCTGCACAGCTCCGGCTTGTATAAAGTGCGTTTCGGCAACTATATGTCGCAGCAGGACGCCAGCTGGCGAGCCGAAAGCCTTAAGCTAAACGGCATTATCACCGAATATTATATCGTTGGCCCCGATGAATATGCCGCGGTTAAAGATCGGCGCTACGGTCCTTCCAGCATTAGGGATCATCTTGTAAAAACTGCCAAACGATATATCGGTGTGCCTTACAAATGGGGTGGTGAATCAGCCGTGACCGGATTCGATTGCAGTGGTTATACCATGGTGATTTACCACCAAAACGGTTTAAATCTTCCTCGATCATCCCGCCAGCAATGGAAAGCAGGCAAACCCATCACGCATAGTCAACTATTAAAAGGCGATCTGGTTTTTTTTGCGACCTCCGGTGGAAAGAAGGTTTCTCACGTAGGCATCTATTTGGGAGGCAATAAATTTTTGCATTCACCGGGCAAAGGCCGGAAAATTCAAACTGCTTCATTAGCCGACAGTTACTTTAAGTCCCGCTATCTGGGTGCACGTACCTATCTGTAATGCGGTTGCCCGGATATATCCTTTTTCGCTTCCCGTTTCCTGTTGATCATCAACTCAATTGGACATCAACCGATATTAATTTTGAGGTGGTTCAATTCTCACGATGAATCGTTCTGATTTCCGCCCGCTTCCATGAGTGTAGGTCATTTTTCCCATTTTCAAGCGACCCTGTGCGTAAAGTTGAATACATTCTGGATACAATTGCCATTCAAATTTCAGGCCTTTTTCTCGGATCGATTCCAGGGTGTCTGCTTCAGCAATATCAAATGCCCGTTGTCCGATTATGGGACCGGTATCTTCACCGTAATCGATAAAATGAACGGTACACCCCCCGACTTTACATCCGTATCGAAATGTATCTCCATAGCCGTCAACCCCGGGAAAGGCCGGCAACAGAGCCGGATGTATATTCATGATCCGCGGTTGACTCCGATCTGTATTGACCCGATCAATGAAATAAGGCGTTAAATTGCGCATAAAACCCGCCAGCACCAAAAGATCAACGTCAAACGCCTTCATCCGGCTTAAGAGTTGCGCCTCGGCAATTGCCCGGGTAGTTAAAAAAAATGCGGTTTTTTCGGCATCTGCGTTCGGATCAAAAAAGGTTTGCTTCGAAATCGCCTCATCCAAATTAAAATCAGGCGGGGGAGTGAGTTTCTGAGGAGATTTCTTACAACTTTGAATAATCGATGTGTAGTCGACAACAAATATTGGGATTCGGCTCTGTCTGGCCCGCTCTAGACCGGCCGCGTCTGGATTGTCCGATCCAACAAATACCATCTGACCAGATATGGTTCCACGTTCACAGCCATCAATGATGGCCTGGAGATTGGTCCCGCTTCCGGAGATAAGGGCGCCGATACGAATTTTTTTATTCATAAATCCGCTCCTTATGTTGCAAAATTAGCATTATCTTGTATCATGGCTTCCGTCGTTTTTACATATAATTATTATAATGTAAATCAATCTATCGGGGTTCAGGCTTTAGGGTTCCAAGGTTTTGGTTTCAGGTGTCAGGATATAAGGCATTGGGCGTGGGGCATGGAGCATGGGGTAAAGGATAAAGATTCAATTTGGGCATTTAGGAATTGAGGAATTCAGGAATTAACGGAAAGGAATAAAGCGATCATACATCCTTAAAATATCATTTCGTTAATTCCTAAATTCCTAAATCCGCAATTCCTAAATTAGGATGATTTTAAATCCGAAAACGATAGGCTCGACATCTGAAACCTGACATCTGTGTATTGCTGACACCTGAAACCTGACACCTGAAACCTCATTATAACAGATACCTGAAAGGCAACTGGAACCAGTAATCTAGCCAAAAAGTTAAGTAGCTTTCCAAAATTGCCGAAGGTTGACAATACAAAACCACGTAACTATAATGGTGCAATTATTAATTTTTTGAACGAAAGGATTTAATATTATGGCAGAAGGTATTATGGAAATTGATGACGGGAGTTTCGAGGCCGAGGTATTACAGTCAGACAAACCGGTTCTAGTAGATTTTTGGGCACCGTGGTGCGGCCCTTGCAAGGCCATCGGTCCTGTTGTTGAAGATCTTGCCAATACATTCGGTGATAGAGTTAAATTTGCAAAATGCAATGTAGATAACAGTCCGGTCACCCCCGGAAAGTATGGAATCAAAGCGATCCCAACCCTCATCTTTTTTAATCAAGGAGATGTCGTAGAACAAATAACCGGTATGGTAGCCAAGTCAAAACTGGAGGATGCCATTAACAAGATTTTATAGACAGTTGACCTCATGAGAAAAGCTTTTATTACATGCATAATGGTATGCATGATTGTATCAGGCTGTGGCTTTTTTAAAGAACTTGAGATTTGGTTAACCGGCGAGGATGAAGAGTTTTCTGCCCAGGATCTTGCCTGGAATGGCATGGATTATTACGAAATCGGAGACTACACCAGAGCCATTGATAACTTTGAAAGACTCAAAGACTGGTACCCCTTCTCCCGTTATGCCAAGCTGGCGGAGCTTAAAATTGGCGATGCGCATTACAAATTAGAACAATACGAAGAAGCTATTTTCGCCTATGAAGAATTCGAAAAATTGCACCCCCGCAACGAGGCGATCCCATATGTAATTTACCAGATCGGACGCTGTTATTTTGATCAAATCGAAAGCATCGACCGCGATCAAAACTCGGCACGCAAGGCGCTGGAAACATTTAAACGATTAAGGAAACAGTATCCCGATGATCCATATGCGCGCAGTGCCGTAGCTCACATTACCACATGTTATCAAAGTTTGGCCGGAAACGAATATTACATTGGCAAATTTTACTACAAGAGCAAACACTACAAAGCCGCCCATCACCGTTTTATGGCAGTTATTTCCAATTACCCGGATGTAGGGTATCACCAGGAAGCTTTGGATTATCTTGCCAGATGTGAGGCTATCCTCTCCGAACAGAAAGAATAATCGGGAAGCATAGCCGAAAGTGTACGACGAAAAAAGACTTTACAGCGTCCTTGTTTTCGTGTAAAAGCGCTGTTTCTAAGCATCTAATTTTGATTGATTAAGGAGTTTTTAATGGCAAAAATATGTGAAATATGCGGCAAAAAGCCGATGGTCGGACATAATATAAGTCATGCCCATAACCTCACCAAACGTCGCTTTAATCCGAATTTACAGCGCGTGCGGGCAATCTCAAACGGCCGGGTCAAAAAAATGATGGTATGCACCCATTGTCTAAAATCCGGCTATGTTGTTAAAGCACCGTAGCCTAATTAAAGTGACTAAAGTGATCTAAAATGATCTAAAGTGCCTAAAGTTAGGGTATTCTGTCCATTTTTTAGATGATAGAATACCGAAACTTTAGGCACTTTAAACTTTAGATCACTTCAAACTTTTTCTAATCCTAGCCTACTCTTTTTACATCCTGCACAAGTTTTACTTTTTTAACCGCGGATAAAATCTTTTCTAGATGGTTCGTATTTTCAACGACGATCGTAAAGTAACTGTCAACCATCTTATTGTCCCGGGTTTCCGTTTTGGCATTGAGTATATTGGCACCATATTTACTGATATTGCTGACGACATCTGCTAGTAATCCTACCCTGTCTTGAGAAATAATTCGGATTTTGACCGGATAGGTTTCGCTGGCATCCAGATTCCATTCCACTTCAATTTGCCTGTCTGGATTCATCCTCAGGGCATTGACGCAGGTGGCTCGATGAACCGTTACACCGTATCCCCGGGTAATATAGCCGATGATGGGGTCCCCTGGAACGGGTTGACAGCATTTTCCAAATTTAATCAAAATATCGTCCACTCCCTTGACAAGCACCCCCGCCTTGAGTTTCTTTTTTCGCACCCGCTCCATTAATTTGTTAAATATCGATTCAGATGCTTCATCTTCCTCGGTTTTGGGGGCAAACTTTCGCAAAACCTGCAGGGGAGTAATTTTCCCATACCCGACGTTGGCAATCAAATCATCAATGGTTTTAAAACCAAAATATTCCACCACCTTCATCATCTTTTCGTCTTTTACCAGGGTGTTAAAGTTCAGCTTCTCTTTGCGAAAGGCTTTTTCACACATTTCCCGGCCCAAGGTGATGCTACGTTCTTTTTCCTGGGTTTTAATCCAATGCCTGATTTTTGAGCGGGCCTTAACCGTCTTGACAAACTTCAACCAATCCTTGCTGGGATGGCTGTTTTTAGAGGTCTTAATTTCGACGATATCCCCGGTTTCCAATTCATGCGGCAACGGCATCAAACGTCCGTTGACTTTGGCGCCGGTGCACTGGTTCCCGACTTCGGAGTGGATCATATAAGCAAAATCTACCGCCGTCGCTCCGCGGGGCAAAGTTTTAATCTCACCGCGAGGGGTAAAAACATAGACTTCATCTGGAAAGAGATCGATTCGAACATTTTCTAAAAATTCTGCCGGATCCCTGAAATTTTCCTGGTTTTCGACCAGATTTTGAATCCAGGCAAATTTATTGCTGATATTCTCGTCAATACGCTTGCCCTCTTTGTAACTCCAGTGAGCGGCAATGCCGGAGTTGGCAACTCTGTCCATCTCCCAGGTTCGGATCTGAATTTCAATCCGTTCGCCAAACGGTCCGATAACGGTTGTATGCAACGACTGGTACATATTGGTTTTGGGCCGTCCGATGTAATCATGAAATTTATGATCAATCGGTTTCCACAGGGCATGTACCAATCCCAAAGCTTCGTAACATTGGGAGACGGTGTCAAGGATGATCCGAAATGCAATGATGTCATAAATTTCTTCAAACGGAAGATTCTGGGAGATCATTTTCTGATAGATGCTGTGATATGTTTTGTTGCGGCCCAAGACCTCACACTTGAGCTGCGCTCTATCCATCGTTTTTTGAATATAGCCTTTGACGGTTTCGATATATTTTTTACGTTCAACTCTGGATTTACTGAC
Source organism: Desulfobacterales bacterium (assembly GCA_050116155.1). Classification (GTDB taxonomy): domain Bacteria; phylum Desulfobacterota; class Desulfobacteria; order Desulfobacterales; family JAHEIW01. The sequence goes on along the minus strand of JASFPE010000190.1, from coordinate 2,839 downwards.
AAGATTCTCTATTCTGGCATACTCATCCGGTTGAGTATATTTGAAAGAAGTTTCTTCCAGCTCATATTTCATCCAGTAAATTCCTAACCGGGCGGCAATGGGTGCATAGATGTCCAGGGTTTCTTGGGCGATTTCTTTGCGCTTGTCAGGAGTGTGATACTGGAGGGTACGCATGTTATGAAGGCGATCGGCGAGTTTAATCAATATGACCCGAATGTCATCGGCCATGGCCAAAATCATCTGGCGCAGGCTTTCAGCCTGATGGGCACGCGAGCCTCCTAAAGGAAGGCTACTCAGCTTGGTAACCCCCGAGACAATATGCAATACCTCCGGGCCAAACAACTTCTTGATTTCTTCAGGGGTAGCATAAGTATCTTCGATGACATCATGCAGTATTCCCGACACCACACTTACCGGGTCCAGCTTCATCTCGGCAAGGATGCCGGCCACTTCAAGGGGGTGAGACAAGTAAGGCTCGCCGGACAACCGGGTTTGACCATCGTGTACTCTGGCAGAATAGATGTAAGCCCGATCGATAATATCCAGATTTGCATCCGGGTCGTAATCACTAACCTTGTCGATGATGTCATTAATGCGGATCAATTCTGGTTACTCGTTTCTTGTTGCTTGCCTATTTCCTTTGGTGGCTTGCCGTTGGCTTTCAGTCTTTGTTGCTAGATCTCAGGTTTCAACGGCCACGGAATACAGGTAAGCTGCCAACGAACTGATGAGAAGCTATCTCAAAAATAGGATTTTGGTTCAAGATCGCGGCGGAGCCAAGTTTCAAACCGCAGGCATACTGGAGTATGTCGAGGATTTGAAACGCGGCACCAATCCCGCCGAAAAAGGCGGGAGGCCAAAAGACATTTTTGAGTTGGCTTCTAGTAAGCCTTGGCAAACACCACGCTACCCCCACTCGGCTTTCCGCAACAAATACAGACGCCGCTTTTGTTATCGCTCTCCAGCGGAATGCATCGAATCGTTACCCCGAGGTCATCCTTGATTTTGGATTCGCAGGTATCCGACCCACACCAGCCGGATAGGGCGAAGCCACCATGAATTTCAGGCTTTGTCTCGTTTTGCGGTGTAAAATAATCGTAGAATTCTTTCTGATTTTCGATGACAACAGAGTTCGAATCACGAAAAGCGCTCGCTCGCTGAAAGAGATTGTTTTGTATTTCATCCAACATATTGGTAATCTCTGATAAAAAATGATTCCGTTTTATGGAAACCTTTTCATTGTGGGGTTTGTCTCTGCGACCGACATAAACGGCGTTGTCTTTGATATCTCTTGGGCCGATTTCCACCCGCAACGGTATTCCTTTCTTTATCCAATCCCACCCGCGTGCACCTCCGATGTCTCGCCGATCAACTTCCACCACAAACCGGCGATGATGATAATATTTTTCTTTGAGCTCCCGTGCCAGTGAATCGACAAATTCCATGACCTTGGGTTTATCTTTGTCTTTGCGGACGATGGGCATCAAGACCACATGGGCCGAAGCAACTCTGGGCGGCAGAATAATGCCATCATCATCACCGTGGGTCATAATCACACCACCGATCAACCGTGTGGAGGCACCCCACGAGGTCGTCCAGGCATATTCTTCTTTTTCGGCATCTGTTTGAAACTTTATCTCGGAAGCACGTGCAAAATTTTGGCCCAGGAAATGAGAAGTTCCGGCCTGCAGGGCTTTCCGATCCTGCATCATGGCTTCAATGGTCAGGGTATCAACCGCTCCAGGAAATCTTTCCATTGCCGATTTTCGGCCCCGGATAACCGGCATCGCCAGATAATCTTCCGCAAGTCTGGTATACACATCAAGCATCAACTGGGTGCGTTTTTGCGCCTCATCAGAAGTCGCATGGGCGGTATGACCTTCTTGCCATAGAAATTCACTGGTTCTCAGAAATATTCGGGTCCTCATCTCCCAGCGCACTACATTGGCCCACTGATTTATCAATACCGGCAAATCACGATAGCTATCGATCCATTTGGAAAAAGAATCACCAATGATTGTTTCGGAGGTTGGCCTCACCACGAGAGGCTCCGAGAGCCGACCGGCAGGTTCGAGACCACCGTTTGACTCTTTTTCAAGCCGGTGATGGGTAACAACAGCGCATTCCTTGGCAAATCCTTCAACATGTTCGGCTTCTTTTTCAAGAAAACTGATTGGAATAAAAAGCGGAAAATATGCATTTTTGACCCCGGTATCCTTGAACATATCATCAAGCTCGCGCACGATATTTTCCCATAGCGCATAACCCCATGGCCGAATAACCATGCATCCTCGAACCGGTGACCGCTCCGCTAAATCCGATGCCTTAATTACTTGTTGGTACCATTCCGGATAATCTTCAGCCCGTGTCGGTGTGATTGCCGTTTTAACTTTGCTCTGCATAAAATCCCTTTCAACTATAGGTCTTGCTCGAATTTCTCTACTTCTTTCAGCAAAACATCAACCAGGTCTCGCTGTGGAAACTTCTTTATCACTTTACCCTTGCGGAATAGAATTCCGGTGCCGTCACCACCGGCAATACCGATATCGGCTTCCTGGGCTTCACCAGGGCCATTCACGACGCATCCCATGATAGCAATTTTTACCGGAGCTGTCGTCGCCAAAAGTGCCTGTTCAACTTGCTCGACAATATCGAACAATCCAATGTTACACCGCCCACAAGTCGGACAGGAAATAATCTCCGGGCCACGTTTCCGAATGTTTAGGGCTCTTAGAATTTCGTAACCTACCCGCACTTCTTCAACCGGATCCCGGGTCAGTGAAACCCGTATCGTATCGCCGATGCCTTCGGCCAGAAGCATTCCGATTCCCAGAGCAGA
>JASFPE010000189.1:0-9402 GCA_050116155.1 Desulfobacterales bacterium | reverse complement strand
CCGACAACATATGAATCCCATATTCCATATAACGCTCTTTTAACCCCTAAAATGTTAGCTCTAAGCCAAAATAATGGCTCTATTTTCAGATCTTTTTCTGTATTATCAATTACTTGCTGCGGCCCGACCTTTTTTTCCTTTTTTCCTCTTATTTAGGTTCTTATAGGGGTGGCTATAAATTCCTTTTTTTGATAGAGGGGTGGTATGGATGCAGAAAGCTTGAACATTTCAATAGGTCTGCCTCCCGCTAGCTCTGCGAAGATCGCAGCGCTGTATTTCGATATCTTCTCGAGGAAACTTGGTGCGGTTCTGGGTCGCCGGGCCGCAGTGGCGATGATCAGCGATCACATCAGTGCAGATCGGATCATTGTGCCCCGTTATGGTGAAGAGATTGTGGGGATCGCGGGGCTCAAGTACGACGGAACTGGCCTCTTTGCTCCCGACGGCCGTGGGTTCTTAAAGCGCTATGGTCCGTTGGTCGGCCGTGTTCGGGCCCGGCTGTGGGCGTCCGTGCAGACCAATCCGCGTCCTCACCAGTTGCTTTTGGATGGGCTTGGGGTTCAGGCCGACTTGCGGGGCCGGGGTATCGGCACTGCCCTGCTGGAGGCAGTGGGTCGGCGCGCTAGGGAATTGGACAAAACCGAGGTGATTCTGGAAGTAGTCGATACCAATCCCCGGGCCAAGGCACTGTATGAGCGGTTCGGGTATCGGACTGTGCTAACCACCCGCCGGTGGATGTTTCGCCTGGCAGGATTCTCTGCCGCCCATCTGATGCTGTGCCAACTCCCCGACGACTAAAACCACGTGATGTTGAACAATTGTTTATTAGGTGCTCTTCTCTTGCTTTTACCCAAATTGAGTAAAAATTTATTGGGAGTGATTCATTGGGTTCTGGGAGGTTCTATGCATCGTCCCAAAACGCTTGCGATATCCATTTGAAACATGTAGTTTTTCCCGAGTTGGGACAGTGAAAGAATTCTGATCAGGAGACTGGTATGATTACAGCGGGAATTGATATTGGCCATCAGAGCGTGAATGTAGTAATCCTCGAAAACGACAGAATTATGAGTCATGCTACCCGGGTTATCGCAGGGGAGGTTGAGGCTGCGGCCAAAACTGTATTCTTTGAGATCCTTGATCAGGCAGGAATGAAAGCCGCAAGAATCGAACGCCTGTTTGCTACCGGGGTAGGCCGAGAAAAGGTAACTTTTGCAGATGGAAACAGGACGGAAATGCTGAGCCACGTAAAAGGCTCTCACTGGCTATTTCCGGCTGCAAGGACGGTTATTGATGTTGGTGCCGAGGGGAGTCGAATTCTCAGATGTGATTCGCAGGGAAACCTGACGAACTTTGTGATGAATGATAAATGTGCTGCCGGTGCGGGTGTTTTTTTGGAGACCATTGCTGAAATGATGCAAGTTTCGCTATCTGAGATGGGGCCTTTTTCCCTTGATTCATCAAAGAAAGTCGTATTGACGACCACCTGTGCCGTATTTGCGGAGTCTGAAATCGTCGCAGAAGTCCACCGGGGATCTGCAAAAGAGGATATTCTTGCAGGGGTGCATGAGTCGATTGCTGCCAAGATTGCCTTTGTGACCAAACGGGTCGGCATAGAGACAGAACTAGTTTTTACCGGAGGGGTTGCTTTGAACATCGGGGTGGTCCGCGCCCTCGAGAAACAACTTGATCATGACATTCTGGTACCGAAGAATCCTGAAATCGTTGGTGCCCTTGGCGCTGCCATCCTGGCTAAAAATTCGGCCTGATTTTTTAATAGTCAATCGTTTCAAAAAAAAGAGGAATGGATGATTACATGTGGAATTGATGTGGGCTCTCTTTCAGCAGAAGCCGCTATTTTCGTGGATGACAACCTTGAAGCGTATAGCCTTATACGGACCGGGCCTGACAGCGCTGAAACTGCCCTGAGCGCTCTGAAGGTCGCGCTCGAAAAGACTGATATTCTTCAGCAGGATATTGAATTCACGGTTGCAACGGGCTATGGACGGGTGATCGTTCCCTTTGCAGATAGAAACATCACCGAGATTTCCTGCCATGCAAAGGGTGCCCATTATTTCCGTGCTTCAACTCGAACTATTCTGGATATGGGAGGGCAGGACTGCAAGGCCATCCGATGCGATGAAAACGGGAAGGCCACTAACTTTATCATGAACGACAAGTGCGCGGCAGGAACGGGGCGGGCCATGGAAGTGATGGCATCTCTGTTACAGATCCAACTCGATGAGATCGGAACGCGCTCTTTAAAAATTGACGGGAACCCCGTAAAGATCAGCAATACCTGCGTCATTTTTGCAAAATCAGAAGTCTTGTCTTTGATGCGCGAGGGTGTTCCGATAAATGAAATACTTGCCGGGCTTTGCGATAGTGTGGCCGAAAGGGTCAAAACACTCGTCCAACGCGTAGGAATCGAGGACGATTTTGTCATCAGTGGCGGGATTTCAAAAAATTTAGGGGTGGTCAAAAGATTGGAGCAAAAGCTTGATGTTTGCGCCCACATCCCTGAGGAACCCCAGATAGTAGGTGCAGTGGGAGCCGCTCTTTTTGCAAGGGAGTTACTTATAAGAAAAAGCTCTTAGGGGTTGCCTCATAAATGCTAAGTTGTTTTTGACCAAGGGGGACTCAGAAATAAGAACATCGAACTCGCCATAGGCGAGTTCGATGTTCCATTTGTTATGAGTTGTTTCGATTATAAAAGTGACTCAACAAAAGACTGAATCCTGACATTGAGCTGTTCGATGGAGCTGGGGGTATCCTCAGCTTCGAGTTTTTGATGTGTTAGGTTCCATTTGTCGAATCGTTCCTTCAGGATAGCATATTCGAACGCGTACGCATCGCAATAAAGCTGGATGAGATAGATCATTCCCTTGGCTTTGGCCTTCGTCATTCTATCCTTGATGTAGCTCGCCCGTTCTTCAAAAGAATAGATCCCAGGTGCCGGAACTTTGCGAAGGTACCCGCGTGCAAGTGCTTTAAAGGGATCGCCTTCCATGGATATCTTATTTGAGCCGTATCGGGCGTTATGTGTTAGATCGTCAGTTACCACGGAAGCTCCATATTTTTCGCTCATCCGGATCACATCTATGGCCATATTGAGATTGACGGCACAGAGCATGAGTTTTACATCATTATTTGCCTCCGAAGTCGTGGAAAGCATTGATAGAAAACGCCGCATCATGTCGTTGTGCTCTTCCACAGGGATTACCAGGCCTGAACTGAAAACGTAAACCGCATCCTCAGCGGATATATCGGTTTTTGGACGGAGATCATAAAACTGGCCGAAGAGGTCTCTGTTTTCATTATAAAGTGCAATCGATTCCCGGAGACTGTCGTCCGTTAGCTTTTTTCCGGAGATCTTCTCCAGCTCCCCAGCTAGTCTCTTTAATTCATCTGCATAATAGTTCACCGCGGCATCGGATGCCGTGGAAGGCGTCCGAACGAGGAACAATTGGGGGAACAGTTTTCGATGCGCCCAGATATCGTAAACATGCCGGTTCGTATCGCAGACGGTCGCCACCATGCCCCCATCAACGTAATCAAAGACTTTCCCGGATATCTGCCCGGTCAGATTCTTGCTCATACCGCAAAGATAGGGCAGGAGTTCGGACTTCTCTTCATACTGGGGATTGCGCTCCTCGATGAGTTGAATGGGAACAATGCCTGCGGCATGAATGAGTTCTTTTGGAACAAGTCCATAAAAACATGCAACAATCTTCTTCCCTTCTTTCTTTAGCTCCCGACTGCGTTCATGACGTTTCTCTAACCGCTCTTTGAATTCTGATATCACCCTTTGCCTCCTTTTTCGTTATATCCCATCGCACCCAGACTATCTTTTTCTTGCCTCGAGGACCTCGATAAATCCGTCAATCTTATTTTTGGCATCCTCCCAACTGAATCCTTCAGCATCAGCCTGGTCTCCTTCGAGGATTAAAATAGGGAGGTCGTACTTTTCCCTGATCATTTCAACCGTTTCGTCCTGCCCGATAGATTGTGGCCGGCAACTGCGATTGGAAAACATAACCATCCCATCCACATCGTATTCATCGATTGCCTCCTCAAAGTATTTAAAACGGGCTTCGATCGGTCTGTTGGTAAACACATTGGTGTATTTTACTGCAAGGGTATGGAAGGGATCCTCCGGCTCGAGTCGTCCCGATGGCGTCTTGTTCCCCCAGCTCAGGGACGTATAGGGTTCCCAAACGAAGTTTGCGCCCTTTTTTTCAAAGTAGTCGATGACCTGAAGATGGTGCCAAATCGGAATACCGTTCCAGATGAGCCGGTACTTTTCTCCACCCGCTGCCGGGGTTACTCCCTGCTTTATCAGATCCTGATAGTGCCCGTAATAGGCGATATAAAAATCGGCCGCGTCCCTGTCGCCCAGGGCGGTTACAAGGGGAAGGATCTGTCCTGCGAGGTGTCTGAAACTGGCGGGAGACGGCTTGTGTTTACGCAGCTCCATGATCTTCTTCCAGTAAAGACCGGTCTGATCCGAATGCCGAACCGTTTCCTTAAGCCTCTCCAAGTCAAAAACACTATCCGTGTTATCTTCTATGAATTTCACCATTTCCCGGATCTGATTCTCGTAATAATCGATATATGTCGGGTCGTCCGGGTTGTCCGTTGCCGGTTGATCCACGAAAAAGGTCGGCTTCTTAAACTGGTCCTCCAGATAGGCCCACCATGTGACATGCAGACAACAGATGCTAACGTCTGTTATGAAAAGATCCGGCTCCGGCATGGGACCAAAGGCGCATTTGTTCACCCAGGATATTCCCAATCCGCATCGCGTATAGGAGCAAACCGAATTTGAAAAATCGCGGGCCCTTGCCTCGTCAAAGAATTCGTCTGCTTTCCTTATGCCTGATGAGATTGCAGCCAGGCTTTCCGGATATATGGGATAGACGTCCATGGCAAACATAACCTCACTTGGAATACCCGCGCTTGCCACGCAGATAGGGCGTCCGGCCTCGTGGGCAGCCATCATCCTTCGATATGAGGCACCTGCACTGAGCTTTTTCATCATGGTTTTGAGATCGATTTTTTCCTCAACTTTTTCTGCTTCAGCCATTTTTTATCCCCCTTCAGCTTGTCTTGAAATCCAACTTTATAAACGTATAAGGGGGTAAAACTATATGTCAATAGAGAACTGACTCTTGGGTCTCGAGGGACAGTGCCCCCATGTTTCTTAAAACGCTCTTTTTACCCCTAAAATGGAGGGATTCAGACAAAAAATCGACCCTATTTTTATCTTTTTTTATGAATTATCAATTACTTGCTGCGGCCCAGCCCCATTACAGATCCAACCTTGGCTGGTGCTATCCTGGATCGACCGGTGCGCAACGCGTATCGAATCAATCTGATCTGAAAGGACAATCTATACGAAAAAAGAAAACGGATTTGACTCAGAACAAATAATTTGAGATTTAGAAAAAAACCAGCGTCGCTTCGCTCCGATACCCGGCTGATTTGCTCCAGATAAGGTGGTCGGCTTCAAGCGCAGCAGCCGACCGACTTCCTTCAGATTAGATGGCCAAAATCGTCGGAATAGGCAAACCGGTATTACTTCGTTTTTACAATGATTTAAGCATGGAAAGCACCGATTAAGTTTGCGGTTGAGAAAGGAGAAGAAAATGAAAGAAATGTCTGACCTTACCCAAGAGGTCAAAGATTTCACACTTGAATGTGGTGCGGATATCGTAGGTGTGGCATCCATTGACAGATTTGATGGAGCTCCAGACGGTTTTCATCCAACCGATGTCATGAAATCTACTAAATCGGTCATAAGCTTCGCTAGAAAATTTATTATGGGTATTCTGGATGAACTGGCGCCAGGTAGACAGAGGCTCAGTTATAAACACCATATGTTTGCCCATAAAAATACTTACAATACCTTTACAGGATACGACATCGGCAGGTTTTTGGAAAAGAGGGGGTTCAAAGCCTTCGTCATCCAACCCACGACGCCTTACTATGCTCAAGAATTTCGTGGGGTGATATCTCACAGGCATGCGGCAATCCGGGCCGGGCTTGGCGTTTTTGGTAAAAATAATTTAGTTCTGACCAGGGAGTTTGGCCCGAGACAGAGATTCTGTAGCGTGTTAACGGATGCAGAGCTTGATCCAGATCCCCTCATTGAAGAAGATCTCTGTATGGACTGCAATACGTGCCGTGAAGGGTGTCCTGTTCAGGCTTGGGATCCAAAGTCAGGCATCTTTTATAAACCGATTTGCGCACATCATCAGCACTGGAACAGAGCTGATCAGGAATGCAAGCAGCCTTGTGGAATCTGTATACAAATCTGCCCGGTAGGCAAGAAGGCCGTCGGCCTAACCGATTAATTGCTAATCGGCCTATTCGATTGATTTTTACAGGAGAGAAATATCAATTTTTCTTAAGACGAGGATAACTTTTCACGATTTTCTTTATTAAAGAGGGGGATGCAATGACACCTTTGTGGAGAATGTACTCGGGCAGATTTGCAGGATGCCGGGTAAAAGACAAAATGTATGATATTCAAGGCCATAACATAGGCTATTTCGACGACAATATACTCTATGCACTTAATGGCCAGTGCATTGGAGAAGTCTATCGAAATAGATGGATTGGTAAAAGGGTGAACGTGGGTTACAGAAGTGGAAAACCAAGCGCTGCAGCTGCCTCCATGACTTGTGAATCCCATAATGATCAGGAACATCCCTTAAAGATAGAGGCCTGGGAGGACTCGATTTTCTTTATAAAAGGGAGACTCGGACTACAAAAAAGAATCTGGGACAATTAGGGAATCCGGGGGTCGGGCCGTAGTAACTTATTGAAATTTAATTATATAAGGTAAAAATAAGGTTGTTTTTTGCCCCTATACGGCCATTTTTGGGGTCAAAACCGGCCGTTTAAGAAACAGAAGAGCCGCAATCCATTCGGATTGCGGCTAATTCTTTGAGGTGATGGCCAAGGCCGAACTTGCAGTCAAATGATAATAACAATGCGTTACCGAATAAAACCTGGTCTTATCTGAGTTAAAGCGAGGTTTTGTACTGTCCTGGCTGCTTATGCGCCTATTAGCTGCAAATGAAATCAATATTCCCAATAACGCCCTTTTTAGCCCTAAAATGGCGGCTTTAAGCCAGAAAATCGACCTTATTTTAAGCTATTTTGTCGGATTATCAATTACTTATTTACGGCCCGACCTCCTTTTCCTCCTTTTCCTCTACAAAGCTCCGATTGCTACGAGCGCACGCTTTACTTCTTCAACGCCCTCAGGCGGTAAAGGTGCCTGCGGCGGCAAGGGTGCTCCAACGGGATAACCCTGTAGCTGGAGGCCTCCTTTGATGCACGCGGCGAGGTTGTACTTGGCGAACGCCAGGTTCAGGTTCCACAACGGGCGCTGACGTTCCATCGCCGTAACCCAGTCGCCGCACCGGCAAAGCTTGTAGATTTCGACGCTTTGTCTAGGCGCGACGCAAGCAGGGCCGGCCATCCAGCCAATGCCGCCGATCAGCATTACACATGTTGGAATATGCGCAGAGGCCGCAAATACCTGCATCCGTCCTTCCACCCGATTGATGATCGACAGCAAGCGGCCGGTGTTGAATGATGCGTCCTTGATGTAACCAATATTGGGAATTCGGCTCAGCCGGTCTATGACGGACAGACTCAGGTCCGATCGCTGAAAGTTCGGGTTAGTATAGAGTACAACGGGAATCGAGACCGCCTCGGCGATTGCTTTGAAATAGGCGAATATGCCCTCATCGGGAAGAGGAAAGTAGGCCTCGAGAATTGCGAGGATGCCGCTGCAACCCAGACTCTCGAATTCCCGTGCCTGGGAAACGGCATCGGCGATCGTGGTCGAAGCCACGCCTGCAACGACGGGAACTCGGCCTTTTGCCGCTGCGATGACCACTTCGACGACACGTCGCCGTTGCGGCCAGGTGAGATAGGCAAACTCGCCGGTTGAGCCCAGGGGTGTCAGTCCGTGAACGCCAGCCTGGATAAGGTCTTCGCACAGGCGAGCAAGAACGTCCGCGTTCACCTCACCGGTCTCATGAACAGGTGAAACAAGGTATGGGAAAACCCCGTGGAAGTATTCTTCGTTCATCGCAATTCTCCTGTTTGCTTCGTTTGACAATATTTGCAAGTTCACGCTTTCTTGCATGATAATTGAATCTCTGCTTTTTTAACAATACCGATGGAATTCTGCAATAAATTTCAGATTGGTTTTATGCTGGGGGTCGGGCCGCAGCAACTCATTGAAATTTAATTATATAAGGCAAAAATAAGGTCGTATTTTGCCCTTATACGGCCATTTTTAGGGTCAAAACTGACCGTTTAAGAAACAGAAAAGCCACGACCCATTCGGATTGCGGCTAATTGTTTATATCAACTTTCTATGAATCCAATATTCCCTATAACGCTGTTTTTGCCCCTAAAATGGCGGTTTTAAGCCGAAAAATCGATCCTATTTTTAGCTCTTTTCCTGGATTATCAATTACTTGCTGCGGCCCGACCCCATTTTCCCATTTTCCCATAATCGCATCGGAGCCAGCGAATAGCAAAAAAAGCATTTATTTGATTTTGCGGCGGCGCCGGACTTCAAGGCATCTCATAAACTGTTCATCATGACTGGCTCTAAATTGAAATCCCTTAAAAATATGTTATAATAAACTCTCCGACTAGTGTATCCTGGTTTGATGATTCCCACTTGGTTATTGATAGAAAAAGCGGATATGAGCAATTCAGAAGAAAAAAGACAGGCCAATAGCGATATACCAGATAAGATTCTTGAAAAAGTGTCGGCATTTCCCAGCATGCCTAAAGCGGGAATGAAGCTCAGGGCTCTCCTCAGTAAAAAGGATGTGTCGATTGATGAAATAGAAAAAATTTTGCGTTACGATCCGGGACTTGCCGCAAATGTTCTCCGATTGGCTAATTCCGCCTATTTTGGCGTACCCGCTAAAGTAACCACGTTAAAACATGCAGTTATTTTATTGGGAATCAAGCGCTTTTCTAATATTGCATTCGGCGCCTGTATGAACAAAATAATGGTTTCTGCGGTTGAAGGCTACGGACTATCCCCTGGAGAACTCTGGCTACATTCGATTGCGGTCTCAACTACCGCGGAGGCTTTGGCAAAAAATAGGAAAATGGCTGAAACCAATGATTTTTTCACGTCGGCTTTGCTTCATGATCTGGGGAAATTGGTTCTGGGAAAATTTGTAAAAGCAAAGCAGCCAGAAATCGATAGCCTTGTTGTCAAAGGGGTGCCTTTTGTTATTGCCGAGAAAGAGGTCCTTAAAACGGATCATGCTGAAATTGGAGCACTAATTTTAAGCAAATGGTCATTTCCAGATGATCTTATTAATGCGGTTCGGTGGCACCACTGCCCAGAAGGTT
>JASFPE010000188.1:0-9415 GCA_050116155.1 Desulfobacterales bacterium | reverse complement strand
CAAAGCAAATGTCTTTAAGCGAGTTGTTTTTCCAAATTTTTTTCTGCTAGCCTCACTGGCCAACCATGCAATAATACTGCTGTCTATACCGCCGCTGAGCAGGCATCCTGTGGGTGAGATAAAGTTTACGCGATTGTTGAGGCTGCGCTGGATAATACTTCGAATCATTTGCATCATATCTGTAAGATCAGTATGGAGGATGCTGGACGGGCTTTCAGGCAATTTGGCAAATTGGGCAAGCTTGCCATCTTTGCTCATATAATGTCCTGCTGGAAATTCATAAACCTCACCGGTAATCTCCAATAGACTTTTGAGTTCAGAAGCAAAGTAAAGGGTACCGTCTTTTCTTCCATAATAGAGAGTTTTGATCCCCAACAGGTCTCGGGCAGCAAACAGGCTTTCACCGTCCGATATTACCAACGCAAAGATTGCATCGTCCAAATATTCCAACATCCGGCTGCCGTATTGCCGATAGAGTTGAAGAAGCAACCACTCTTCGCGGAAAGGACCATCGATTATATCAGGGCAGTGGGTGTTCACCAACGCTTGCCAGTTGCCTATCTGACCGTCATAGCAAATCTTATAGTTCGAATTGGGTGTATCTGAAACAGGGATGGCCATTTGAACCGCATCACCTGGCGTTAATGGAATATCCGCCTCAAGATAATTCTGGGCCATGAGGACGCGGCCGTTTTGGATTTTTCCGGAAACAAATGGACCGCGATGACGTATTTTATTTATCAAAATTTCAAGTTCCAGGGGATCCTGTTTGTTATATACCACAGCGAAACCGCTCATGGCAGTCCAAACCTCCTAAACGAACAATAGTTTGAATTTATAATAAAATTGGACTTATATATTTTGGCAGGCAAAAATTGTAGAAAAGATTACGCAGCTTTTTTATTTAATTCTGCTCCGGCAAATCCTGACCAATTGTCCAGACTCTTCAACATCTCCGGAACCTGTATAGCATTTTCGCAGTAAGCATCGGCCCCGATTTGTTCGGCAAACTGATCTGAAGTAGCGCCACCGCCAATTACAACATCGACTTCGTCACGAATCCCCACCGCTTCCAGTTTCGTAATCACATGCTTCATTTCGCCCCTAGCGGGGAAATAATTGGCTGACAACCCGACATAGGCTGCCTTATGATTTTCGACGGTTTCTACGATTCGATCTGCGGATACATTGCTACCCAAATTGATCGGTTTGTAACCGACACCCCTTAACATCAGGGCAACATATTTTGCTCCGATTTCATGATAATCGCCTTTGACAACAGCAATGACGAACTTAGGTTGCTTTATTCCAGTCTCCTCCAGGTCTGGTGCGAGCATGTCCATGGCAACTCCAACGCATTTAGCAGATATTAGAACATGCGGTGCCAGATAATCATCGGTTTCATGCTTTTCGATAACCTCATCCATAGATTTGGCTAAAGACTCCACAATAATTTCTTCTGGATCAATGTTTTGATTCAGCGCTTTTTGCATCAATTCAAAGACTCCCGGCTGACCTTTAAGCTTCAGGTTATGCCCTGGATATTTAACGTTTAAATTGCCCTGGCTGACGTTATAAGCTATTTTATCAAGAAGTTCTTGGCTCTTCATTATATCCTCCGTTTTGAAACACTTGATTTCTGGAAAATTTTCTTCTGATAACTTATAAATAAATATATTTTTAGTCAAATATTATCAATTGAAAATATTTATATAAAAAATAAAATTGTTTGTCAACACTCATCTTAGAAAATCCAACTAAACATTTTATCATATTGAAAATCTTTATAAATTATTCTATCTATTCCTAATATAGTTACACTGATGCGTTTAACTAAAGATGTATGAGATAAATAATTTAAAACAGAATACATAAAATTTTCGAACCAAATTATTATCCGATTCAAATACAAAAGGGCTTCTTACTATTCAAAATTGATGGGTAAGAAGCCCTTTTTCGTAAAGATTATTTCTATTTGTCTTAATCTTTCTCAAATTTATTCCCGCATTTTAGACATTTCGCCTCAAAATCTTTCACCGCCACCCGAACATTAGTGCATCCACACGTCCATTTTTTGAGCTTAGATTTGCCTTTTGTCTTGGCCTTTGGTGGGATTTTGATGGTGCCGTCAGGTTCCACAGTTTGATTGAAAATAATCCCATGTTTTTTGAGGAGATAGACAAATGGATCTCCGACTCCCTGGTGGCATCCCTTGCTGTTGCAGAAAATTCCAAATTCCAGCATTTTAAGTTGGAATTCTTTGTTATGAAACCAGCTATTCGACGGCTTTCCATACAGTGTCTGCCAGCTATGAGCCATTTCATGTATAAGTGTTGTGAGGATGTCCCACAATGGCCGGTTCAGGTGGGCGCTGTTAATATTAATGTTTTCTTTGATACCAAATGCGTTTCTACCGCTTACATAATGCCCGAGATTAGTTACTTTAGTTTTCTCAAACGAGATTGCCGGTACCGGCACGGGTTGGTTTTTAAAAAAGGCAATATTAAAAAAATCAACCCACCAGTACACCTCCCATGCCAGTTCGCTGAGCCCCCAGTCATGAGCGCTCATTTTATTATCCATGATGGCTATGTTGATGGATTCGTTGGGTTGTCTTTGCATGACAGCCTCCTTTCTAATACCCGCACTGCGAGCAAATGACCTTAAATCTGTTGCCGTTGTAAATGGTAATGTCGTTGCCCAGGGGATGGCCGAAAGTGATGTGATGACCGTTATGCTGAGCACAGCATAACGGTCATTATGCAGAGAATGAGGTTATGCGGAGAGAAGTATCCCAGAGCTGAGAGAACTTCAGTCGTTTCAATGGCATGCGATTTTCTTGTGCCATTAATAACTTTGCATAATAATGACGGCTTCCTCACTAAAACACTTAACAAAAAAGGAGGCCGTCATGTTTGAACAGTTTTTTAGAAGCCGTTTAAGGATTCAAGAGCTTCGTAACAGTCAGGGCTGGGATTTACTTGAAGGGTTCGCTGAATACCTATTTCATGCAGGCTACACTTTTCCACCCATGGATCGGCTATAGATTTAAGATGTACAAGTTCATCTCCGTCATAACCTGGGTCAATTGCTTTGAAAAACTCAGGATGCAATACGTTTGCATTATTGAATGGCTGCAAGGCATATAGTTTCGCACCTTCTATAATTTTTGCGATATCCCTGATAACATTGGCATCCACAATGGGTCTTACACAGGTGGTTCTAAATTCATAGGTTAAGTTCGACTCAATGATGATCTGAATGCTTGCGAGGATACGATCCGGATTATGACTTTTTTCAATTAATGGATAATAGCGAAAAGGGTCTGTTTTTTATGTCCATGGCTATATAATCGACAAGGCCTTCTTTTAGGAGTCGCTTCAAAACCTCAGGCCGACTGCCGTTTGTGTCCAGTTTCACCGGATAACCGATTTGTTTGATCCTTTTACAAAGAACAAAAAGATCTCTTTGCAAAGTCGGCTCTCCACCGGAAATCACCACGCCGCCCAGAAATCCCCTCCTTTTTTCTAAAAAGTTCAAAACCGTCTGTTCATCAAGGAAGCAAGATGGTAATCCGTCAACTTTTACCAGATTCGGGTTGTGGCAATAAGGGCAAGAAAAATTACACCCTGAAAGAAAAAGAACACAGCTAACTTTCCCTGGATAGTCGATGATAGTATTTTTCTGCCAACCGCCGATCATCATGATTCTATAACCAATGCTGTGAACTTAAAGCTTGAGCGAAAATCAAAGGTTTTTCAGTTTCTGCTCGTTGTTATCTTTTCATTCCGCAATCCGATATCTAAAATCTAAAATTATTTATGCTACCTTGAATGCTTTTCGAGCATTAAATTCTGCCTGTTTCCCCTCATTCCATTGTTTTACGGGTCTCAAATAACCAACCACCCTTGAGTAGATTTCAGTATCTTTATTACAAACCGGGCACTTTACCTGTCTGCCATTCAAATAGCCATGACAGGGACATACACTAAAGGTGGGTGTGATGGTTAAATATGGGATCCGGAAGTTAGTGACGGTTTTTCTAATGAGCCGTTTAACGGCCTCATCGTCGCTGACCTGCTCTCCCAGGTAGATATGAAAAACTGTACCGCCTGTATATTTTGTCTGCAACTCATCCTGCAGCATCAAGGTTTCGAAAATATCATCAGTGTGATTTACCGGGAGCTGGGTTGAGTTGGTATAAAACGGAGCCGCTCCCATTCGATATTCATCTTCATTGGCACATAGAATTTCCGGAAATCTTTCTTTATCCAGCAAGGCCAGGCGATATGAGGTGCCTTCTGCCGGGGTTGCTTCAAGGTTAAGCATAACATCTGTTTTTTTCTGTATTCCTGTAATAAGGTCGCGCACATAATCCATCACTTTAAGTAAAAACTTTAAACCCGTTTTGCCGGCAATGTTTGTGCCCAAAAGATTTAAGCAGGCCTCGTTCATACCGATAATCCCGATGGTAGAAAAATGGTGCCTCCAGTAAAATCCCGTAGCCTGCTTAATCGATCTTAGATAAAAGGTTGAATAAGGATAAAGATTTTTGTCGGTGAATCTTTCAAGAATTTTTCTTTTGATGGAGAGGCTTTGGGTTGCAAGAAAGACCAACTTTTCTAGCTGTTTAAAAAATTCAAGCTCGTTTTCAGAAAGATAGCCTATCCTTGGCAAATTGATGGTTACCACTCCAATGGATCCTGTTAGTGGATTTGCCCCAAAAAGACCCCCTCCCCTTTTTCTAAGCTTTCTCTTGTCCAAGCGCAAACGGCAACACATGAATTTTGTGTCTTCAGGTGACATATCCGAATTGATAAAATTGGAAAAATAGGGAATCCCGTACTTGCCGGCCATTTTCCATATCATTTTCAGTTTTGGGTTGTTCCAATCAAAATCTGCTGTGATGTTATATGTGGGTATGGGAAACGTAAAGGCCCTTCCCCTGGCATCTCCTTCCGTCATGGCCTCGGCAAATGCGCAATTTATCATATCCATTTCCGCTTGAAAGTCTGAATAGGTTGCTTCCTGATCAGCTCCAGCGATGATCACCGGCCGATCTTTAAGAAAGGCCGGCGAACAAAGGTCCATGGTAATATTTGTAAACGGGGTCTGAAATCCCACTCGGGTTGGAATATTTATGTTGAACACGAATTCCTGAAGCGCCTGCTTTACCTCTTTGTAATCCAGGTTGTCATAACGGATGAACGGGGCAAGCAGTGTATCAAAGTTGGAAAAAGCCTGGGCGCCGGCCGCTTCTCCCTGCAATGTATAGAAAAAATTTACGATCTGCCCCAGAGCCGTTCTGATATGTTTTGGGGGAGCGCTTTCTACTTTTCCGGCAACACCTCTGAATCTCTGCTTCAGCAGGCCTATTAGATCCCATCCGATACAATAGACCGAAAGAAGGTTTAAATCATGGATGTGAAGGTCACCCGTTTCATGTGCACTTCTGATTTCAGGAGGATAAATTCGATTCAGCCAATATTTTGAAGTGATATCTGAGGATATGTAATTGTTAAGGCCCTGCAGCGAATAAGACATATTGCTGTTTTCGTAAATTTTCCAATCGAGTTTCTGCAGGTAGCTGTCCACCAGATCAACACCTACCTCGGCAGCAATTGTCCTTATCTGGGCATGCTGTTCCCGGTACAAGATATATGCTTTGGTTGACTTAAAATAGGAAGTATCAAAAAGTACCCTCTCAACAACATCCTGTATACCTTCCACATCAGGAAGTGGGCCAAAATTAGAGCTATGAGCTAAATCAAGAACCCTTTCGGTGAGTTTTTTCGCTTCCACTTCCCCAAACTCACCGGTTGCTTTTCCTGCCTTGGCGATGGCTGCGGTGATTTTTGATGAATCAAACTCAACAATACTTCGGTCACGTTTTTTTATTCTTTTAAACATGCTTGCCCGCCTATAAAAACATGTAATCTATCTGCTTACATGTTCGTATGCTGCCTTCAATACAGCTTTGACTATTTTGTATTTTTTATTTTCATTTTGCTCTTCGTTAAATTGGATAGTGAGCACAAAGCTCCCATTCTCAGGTTCCCATATCCATTTTCTAAATTTTTTTTCTTTCACAATCGTTTCATCAAGCTCTATCTCTGAACTAGGCTTAGCTTCATTCTTCTCATATTTAATCAATTTTGCTGTTTTCCGCTCTCCCCGTATCTGCTTGACTGTTTTACCTTGTTCAGATGCTTTCTTTAATATCTCCTTTTGTTTGTCAGGATTTTTCTCCCTGGAAGCCTGGATTTGGACCTCCTTAACAACTTCAGACGTCTGAAGGATCTCCCTTGCGGACGGCGTCAGCCTTTCCAAGCCCAAAATCTGGCTGATGTAGCTTTCTGATTTGTTTAACAGCCTTGCGATCTTTGTTTGAGTGTATCCGAACTTTTCCATCAGGGATTTGATCCCGGCGGCCTCCTCTATCGACGTGATATCTTCCCGCTGCAGATTGGCGATGAACTGAAACAGGAGCCTTTTTTTATCATCCACTTCTTTGATGATGCACGGCAGCCTTTCCATTCCGACCATTTTAGCTGCCCGATACCTTCTTTCTCCACTTATAATTCTAAAAAAATCCTGTTGCTCATCATATTCAACCGTCAGCGGATCGATAATCCCTCCCAATTCTTTAATTGATTCTGCCAGGGATTCTAATGTCTTCTGGACAAATTTTTTCCGGGGCTGATTGGGATCCGGTTTGATTCTGCCAATATCAATGAACCTTGCTTCGCTTATTGGGCTGGTATTTTCTCTCTCACCCTTTTTATCGATTCTGCCCTCTGCATCAGTAGGACTGAGAAAAATTGACCTTTCCTCTGCATCGAGTTTATAGGTTTTTGACATTTAGAATCTCCTTGCTGATTTGCCGGAAGGCTTCGGCTTGTTCGCTTTTGGGGGCAAGATACGTGATCGGTTTCTTCAAGGCAACCGCCTCCACATACTTAACCGAGTCTTTTAATACTGGCTTGAAAACCCTTTCTCCTAAGTGCTTTTCAATCATTGACCTGAAGTCCTGTTCGATCCTTCTTCTGCCGTCATAGCGGTTAATGATGTATCCAAGAATATTGAGCCGGGGATTTGCTCTTTTTCTTACTTTTTGGATGATCCCATGCACATAGCCCGTACCCTTTACGCTATAATCCTGGGCTTCCAAAGGGATAATCACTCCTTCTACAGCGGTCATGACCGACCACGTAGCCAGGCCCAAATTCGGCGGTGTGTCCACTAAAATTACATCGTATTGCCCCTGGACTTCATCGAGTTTGTCTGCAAGATAATAATGGGAGTCACGATCTGAGAGAAAATCGTTCTCTATTTCCCCAAGACTGAGGTTGGCCGGAACGAGGTCGATATTTTCGAAGTCGGTTTTTCTAACCACCTCTTTAAATAATATTCTTTCATCCCGGAGAGTATCTGTGACCACAACTGGAAGGTCGTGGATATTGTTCAGGAAGGAGGAGCTCAAAGAGCCCTGTTGATCCATGTCCACAAGTAGCACTTCTAAACCCTTCTCGGCCAAAGCTCCTGCCAGGCAAAAACAAATTGTCGTTTTCCCAACTCCTCCCTTGTTATTACAAATCCCTATCTTTTTCATTTTCCTTTCCCCTTTAAGCAGAGAAAAATCCAATCCTAACGTTCTATTTATGGGTGCCAAACGCCAATCAGATTACCACCACTCATCAATGATTACCTGTTTAATCTATCCTTTGAAGTAAAGCGGTAGAAAAGGAAAAATAGTTTCAATTTTTGCAGGGTTCTGAAAGGGTGTCCTTAGGCAAGTAGGTCAGATATTAGAAAGGCAAAGTAAAGTTAAATGCAAAAATATTGCACCTTTTATTATTGATAATAACTCAAACGCATGGTTAATCTTGTTATTTTTGAAAATATATTAAGACAGCTAGTCGAGGCATAAATAGATTGCCCGATTAGCTGTAACGGTCAAATTTGTGAACGTTCTAATTTCCTGGAATTTATGGACAGCTTAGCCAGTATATTTAAATAATTGAGTTTTAGCCTGAGAAAAGGATAATTCATGACCAAAACTGATCATGGATTCATGGTGATTTAAGGATTTAATTTGTTATTTCTGCGTATTCCGAATTCATTCAGCAATTGTATTGATAAAAATTGAGTTAAGTAATGTGGACAGTATTCAGATCTCTATCTAATGAAAAGAAAAAGTTTTAGGACCCGGTTTTATGGACCGGGTCCTCGTTAGTTTATAATTCAATTCCCAGCCGGTCCCAAACAGATTCATCGTCTTTGATTTCAACTGCTTTCAGGTGCGGGTAGGTTGTGACCAGAAACCAGGCCAGTGGCAGAACGCCTAAACATATGATGATCAGGTCGGGAAGCATGCGAATGGTTCCCAGAAAGACCACGGCACCTCTTTCGAAGAAATCCGCACTGCGGGCCACCCAGAGGCCATCTTTAAAGGCCGTCCAGGCCTGCATGGCGCCCACCGGCAGCAGGGTGGCAAAGGCCATCAGAAACAGCCCGCCGTTGAGCCCCCAGAAAGACAGCTTCAGGATACCATCTTTCCAGTAGGCTTTGTCGACCAGGCCACGCCAGGAGAACAGCAGCAGGGCAACGGAAAGCATGCCGTAGGTGCCGAACATAGCGGTGTGGCCGTGGTGCATGGTCAAATAGGTCCCATGCTCATAGAAATTGATAATTGGAAGATTGATTAAAAATCCGAAGATTCCGGCACCCAGAAAGTTCCAGAAAGATGCGGCCACCAGAAAATACATCGGCCATTTATAGCTGAACTCCCGCCCTTGTTTGCGGATTTCTCTGTATTCCATCAATCCGCGAACCACCAGGGTCATCAGTGGCACCGGCTCCATGGAAGAGAAGATCGCTCCCCAACCGATCCAGAAAGAAGCCCCGCCATACCAGTAATAATGATGGGCGGTTCCAATGATGCCACTTAAAAAAGTGAGGGCTGCGGTAAAATAGGCCACCCGCAAAGCGGCCTGGGCCGTGGCCAACCCCATGGCCACCATCAACAGCGCAATGACCGCAATGCCGAAAAACTCGAAGATGCTTTCCACCCAGAGATGAACCACAAACCAGCGCCAATAGTCTGCCATGGTAAGGTGCGAGCCCTGGCCGTAGAAGAGTCCGAAGCCGAAGAAAGCCACCACCATGACGGCGCTAAACACGTAAAACCAGATCAAACCGCTGAACTCGTCTTTGTGGGCTTTTAGATGGTTGCCCACCGCCCGGTATACTACCAAGAGCCAGAAAATCAGTCCGACGAACAGCAGGATTTGCCAGAGACGGCCCAATTCCAGAAATTCCCAGCCCTGATGACCCAACCAGAACCATAGATCCCCCAGCAAGCCCTTGATGCCCAGAACTTCCCCGGTGAGGCTGCCCACGGCCACAATCAGGA
>JASFPE010000187.1:0-9415 GCA_050116155.1 Desulfobacterales bacterium | reverse complement strand
CAAAACTGGTTCGAGAAATGACTGCCGGGAAAAAGATCGTAAATGGACAACATAGATGCCAAATACCACCAGAATAATACCGGAAATACCGCTGCCGGAGAGTTTTTCGTGAATCAAAATTATGGCCAGAAAAGTCACAAACAAAGGCATTGATCCCCTGGCAATCGGATAAACCAAGGAAAGATCTCCGCCCTCGTATGCTTTGCTCAATGTCCAAAAATAAAAAGCATGCAGAAAAGCACTGGCAAGTATGCAATAAAGTCCCTTGGATGTAAGGGTCGTCGACAGCCAGAAGTAAAGCACCATGGGGAAATAAAGGATCAGCGTGACGGATAGAAAACACCAGACAAAGACAATTTTATGATGGCTTTTTTTGGTTAAATAATTCCAGCCGGCATGCAGAAATGCCGCAACGAGAACGATCCCCAGGGCTATCCCGCTCATGTTAGCGTTTCCAATTTGATTGATGTCAATGTATCGGTGAGCAACATCAGGGCAGTACGGCAACTCGGACAACCTGACCGGATTCCGCCAGGCGCATTCCCTCATTGATGTCATCTAAGCTGACCCTGTGCATAACAATATCTTTGAAGGGAAAAATCTCGTGAGTCATGGAAAGGAGATCAACCCCCATTTGCAAATGCCTCGCATCGTAGTTGTGGATGCCTTTGAGGGTCAATCGACGCCAGACGATATCGCAGGCATCGTAGCTAAAGGTGGCATCCGGAAAAGAGTTGCCAATTTCAATATAGCGTCCTCCAGTTCGAAGACATTTCAAACCCAGCGGAATGAGATCGGGAATTCCGGCAACTTCCATCACGCCGTCGACCCCGAATCCATCGGTCAAATCTTGAACGGCGGCAACAATTTGTTTATCAGACAAGGCCTTAACGTTTAAAGGATCCGTAGCACCAAAAGCCTTGATAAACTCAAGGCGATGATCCAGAATATCGGTCACAATAATACGGCGGCATCCGTAATGCTTAGCCAGTGCGGCTGCATAAAAACCGAGCGCACCGGCTCCCTGGATTAAAACATTTTCAAACGGCTTAATATCGGCAGCCTCCCATCCGGCCACAACGGTAGCCAAGGCACAGTTAGCCGGGGCGACTTCTTCATCGGTTAAATTATCCGGAACCTTAATGACACAGGTACCCGGTGTGATGTAGCAATACTCGGCAAATCCACCGACAAAATGGGGCGGTTCGGCACAACTATCATGGCCGTACTTTTTTAGATGCCGACACTTCATCATCAGTCCTTTTTCACGGCAGTAATAACACTTGCCGCAGTTATCCATGATCGTCCAGGTGATTCGGTCGCCGACATTCAGCGGGCGATCTGCAGAGTCGTGGGTAACACCTTCTCCCAATTCGACAATGGTGCCGACGATTTCATGGCCCAGTATAATGGGTGTCGGTGCCGTTCTGCGACCCACCCAGGAGTGAACATCAGACCCGCATATGGTGCAGCAGGTTATCTTCACCAGAATACAACCCCTTTCAACCTGGGGCAGAGGGTAACGCAGAATTTCCAGATCTTTTTTGGTTGCGGTCATTACGGCCGCTTTTGCTTTCTTGGCCATAGATTATTCCTCTGTTTCAAAAACAGTCCATTTCATTAAAAATAAAAGATTCGTAAAAAGTCAATTTATTGTCATTCCGGCGAAACAGACTGTGTCATAATTCAGAAAAGTGCCTAATTTCTGCCCGTCATGCCGGACCCCCAATCAAGTTGAGGGCAGGCTTGATCCGGCATCCAGTATCGTAACACTATGAAAAGGCACTGGACTCCGGCTTTCGCCGGAGTGACGAGATTGAAACTTTTTTACGAGACCATCAAAATTTATTCAAGGCATTAACGGGTGTCTTTCCCTCCGAAACCCGGCGGATGTTTTCGATGAAAAACTCATACCGGTGTTTATGGAATTTGAGGGCGTCCGGCCTTCCGGCGGTATGCGGCGTCAGAATAGCGTTATGCAGCTTGCGCAAGGGGCTGTCCTGCGGCAAGGGCTCGGTTTCGTAAACATCAAGCCCCGCACCTCCGATTTTATGTGACTGCAGGGCCTCAATCAGCGCCGCCTCGTGGACAACCGGTCCGCGCGATGTGTTAATCAAAAAGGCATCCGGTTTCATCAATGCCAGTTCCGCGTGACTGATCATGTGGCGAGTCTCGGCGTTGGAAAAGACACTTAGACTGATAATATCTGACTTTTTAAGTAGCGTTGTAAATTCGGTAAATTCAACGTCACCTTCAAAATCGACCGAACGAATATCATAACCCAAGACCTTCATTTTAAAAGCATGGGCAAAACCGGCCACCTGTTTGCCGATATTTCCAAGACCGATGATTCCGATCACCTTATTGGCCAGCTCGGCACCGCTGTAATCCACCCTGTAGGCACCATGTTTCATCATTCCGTCCAGGTATGCCATGTTTTTGTACCAGCAGAGGATAAAGGCAAATACGTGCTCGGCAACTGCAACCGCATTGACGCCTGAAGCATTGGCAACATAGATGCCTCTTTGGGTGCAGGCATCGATGTCCACATTGTCAAAACCGGCCCCGGTTTGAACGAGCCTGAGATGTTTCAGGCCGTCCAGAAAAGGGGCGTCAATCAATACGTGCTCTGGAATGATGACCTCGGCATCGCCCAATGCAGTATTCAATTCTTCAAATTTGCCGATGGCAATGGACCAACCTGCGGGAAAGAGATCCTTAATCAGCCGTTTGGATGTCTCAGAAAATTCTCCGATGATGACGACTTTCATTAGTTACCTCAACATAGAAAGCTTTAAAACTTGAGAGATTGGGATATTATTTGTAATAAAGCCTGCAGATTCAAGAATTTCTTAAAATGCCTAAAATGAACTAATCCGCCAGAAATACGGCGGATAAAAGTGCCTAAAGTTGTGGTCCGCCTCCGGCGGATCTATTTTATATAAAAGACAGAGCGAAGCGACTCCTGAACTTTAGATCACTTTAGTCACTTCAAACTTTAGTTCAATTTTAATATTCGAAGGCATTAATCTATCATGCGTCAGCTGAAATTTTCAGTTAAATAATCTGCAATTACTAAACCAACGCCCATGCCCGGGCGAAAGCTCTTTTGACGTTGGCCAGAACGGTATCCGGAGACTCGTCTGCCCAGGGCCCGACCTCGAAGCTGATCACCGGCACTTCAGCACCGGACTTTTCTCCCCAAAATCCGGTCTCCCGGAGCTTCCTGAGAAATCCGGCCAATTCCGCGATGCCAATATCCGAATCGGGAACACCGAAAGGCAAATGCTTGTCCCCAAAATATGGCTTGGAGCTGTCTTTGGAATAGCAGTTGCCGATGTGTACATGGGTTAACAGGCCTTTAGCCAGTTCCAGTGATTTGTCCGGGTCTTCTTTCATCAAGGGGAAATGCCCCTGGTCCAAAAGGATCCCAAAATTCGAGTATTCCTTGCGAATCTTCATCGCCAGATCGACAGTTTCATCCGTTGGCCCCAGCAGGGCCATACGATCACAATCACGGTCACTGTTTTCCAGCGAAAGCACCAGGGTATAATCGGTGGCATGATCCAGCGCATATTGACAGAGCTGTCGCAGGGAGTCGAATAATTGGTGTTTTGCAGTTTCACGTTCCGACGGGCCGGGGTCTTTGCCGCTCACACAGTGCAGGATTTTTGCTCCCAGAAAATAGGCCTCGTCGATGACTTTTTTAAAATTTTCAACAGATGTTTGCCGCTGTTCGGGGTCTAAGGTGCACAGGTTTATTCCCATGCCTCGAATGGCGGGGGCTCCATTGAAAAGAATCCTCATGCCGCTGATCTTCAGAAGGTCCCGGACTTTGCGGCGCAATTCATCATTTTTTATCCAGGTGATCTCGATGGCGCTAAAAAAGGGATCGTTCAACAATTTTGATATGGTTTCGACGATCGGCCCATCCCCTGAATTCGCATGCGAAAAAAGTTTCGGATACACAATACCTAAATGAAAGAAACCCTCCCATCTGCCATCCATTTTACATAAACTCCGACTCGATTAACTCCGGAAGTTCTTTGACACTCGGAATGACATGGGTATGCCAGTATTTGCCCCAGGCGGTCACCGGTCGCGGTCCACTGAGTACACCCACGACCCCACGGCATCCGGCATTACGGCCTTCAAGCATATCCGCCGGTGTATCACCGATTTTGATGACCTCATGCACGCTTTGAACATCCAGTTTCTCCATGGCGTAAAATATCATAAAGGGCGCCGGTCTTCCCCGTTCCCCGGACACAGACTGCACATGCACGGAGCAGTCCACCAGACCGTTTTTCACCCAGCCCAATCCTTCCATGATGGCCTCGGTGATCTCCTGGTGGAATCCGGTATCGGTCGCCACCTTGATGCCATTATCATGGCACCATTGAAAAGTGTCCGCGGCCCCTTCTACCTCCCTGACTTCGTTGCGATAGTGTTCGATCATTAGTTCTTCATAGCGATCAAAGACCTGCTTGGCAAGGTCAAATGTTTCCGGGTCCTGGACTTTTTCAAAATCCTTAAAATCGATATCTTGCCCCCGTGATCTGGCAATCAGAAATTGATACAGATGGATCTTATTGGTCCCCATGTGCAGCAATATTTCTTCGGGAGTGGTCCCGAGTTCGTATTCCTGGGCAGCCTTGTAAAGACAATCCCGCACACCGGTATCGTCGTAAACTGTCGTTCCGGACAAATCAAACATCACCATGCTTATTTTACCCATTTAGTAATCCCCCTTGGAAAAATTAATAATCTCGATATTTTATTCATTAAGCGGAATATATCCCATGCGTTCAACGATTTTTTGGCCTTCCGGGCTCAAAATAAAATCAATTAATTGTTTGGCTTCACCTGTCGGTTCACCTTTTGTAACCAACATGGGAACCCGGCTTAAGAGGTATTTCCCATTTTTGATATTTTCTGTGGTTGGCCCCACACCATCGATATTTATTACCCGGGCTTCCTTGGGAATACCGCCTATGGATAAATACGCAATGGCGCCACGAAACTTGGCAAGGGAAAAAAGCATATCTTCTGCCCTCTTGATCAAGGGAAAAAACGGCGGATTGAAGTTTGAGAAGATGGGCGTTAACATCATGCCCGTACCCATCTGTTCAACATCAATGTAGGCAGGAACGAACGCTTCACCGTCGATTATCTTTTCCTCAAAAAACTGCCGAGTCCCGGAGAACCCATCCCGGATCAAAACCACAACGCCAGTGCCATCATCCCACTGTGAACGGTTTCCGGTAAATATTGCTTTTAGCTCCTCTCGAGAGAGGCTCTTCACCGTGTTGGCTGGGTGAACCACCACGGCGACAGCGTCCCGGCAATAGGAAAAACCAATCAGCCCGGGAGATTTTTCTATGCCTGGAAGCTGCTCAGAAGCATAGGCAACGTCCGCCTCCCCTTTTTCCAGTTGATGCAGTCCTTCGATCGATCCTGGGCCTCTCAGATCCACGGCTACGCCCGTCTTTGCGCCAAATGCGATCACCAAATTGCTCATCATTTCAAGGTTGGAAGCTGACCCGATGACGCGAATATCTGCCTGGGCCTCTATGCCAAACAGACAAGAGAATAGGCAAAAAACGAGAACGAATCTAACTTTTTTTTGCATGCAGAAATCCTTTTTATTACCCCTTTATAAATCAAACACATGCAGGGGGTTTGGAGGCGTGCGGGTTAGGTTTTCCCGACCTTATTTCTGGCCCAGGCCGAAACCACCTCTGAAATAATCACCAGGAATATGATGGAAATCAGAATAGCAAACACGCGGGTGCTTTGAATCTGCTGCACCGTTCTGCGCAAATACCAACCCATGCCCCCGGCACCAAAAAATCCCACCACGGTGGCCGCACGAAACGCAGCATCCCAGGTATAAATAGATATCCCGGTCCAGGCCACCCGAACCTGCGGCAAAACGGCATAAACAAATGTTTTCAGTGCATTTGCACCGGTGGCCCGAATGGCCTCCACCTGGCCCCGGTTGATGGCCTCAATTTCTTCAGAAAAAAGCTTCCCGGTAAATCCGAGACTGAATAAAGATAATGCAATGACACCGGGCAGCATTCCGAATCCCAGGATGGTGACAAACAGGATAGTCCAGATCATTTCGTGAACCGCCCGGCAGAGCATGAGAATGAAACGCGCGATCGGGTAAAGAAAACGTTTGTTGGGGGTCATGTTAAAGGAAGCAAACCAGGAAAGGGGAATGGCAAGCAAAATGCCGAAGAGTGCTCCCAGATAGGCCATCTTCACCGTTTCAAACACATAACCAAGATATTCACTGTCCAGAATATAGGGAATGTCCGGCGGATAGTATCGATGGGCGAATAAATCCCATAACCGGGGAAACATTGTCCAGATGCGGTTCAGGTGAATATTAAGATACTCAATCGATATGGCGATAAAAACCAGGATAATCAGAATTATACCGTACTTTATCAAGGATTGGGGATATTCGAAACGGCTCCAGGTTTTCTCGGAACCGCCTGGCGTATTAAGTGTAGCTGTGGTCATATTATTACCTTTTTAGTTTCTAAATAGTATTTAGAGGCTTCGCCCATGCTGGAATGGTGGAATAATGGAATACTGGAGTAATGGGTTCTGGGAAAATGGAGCTATGACTAATTTTAAAACTCCCCTCCGCAATAAAGTAAATAAAAAGATCACAACCTTGCAGATCAACATTCCAATATTCCATCATTCCATTATTCCAAATCCAAGTTAAATTTGTATGAATCGGAAAATTCTAAATACTTCCTTCCATGGATGTAGTAATTCCGATACATTAGATAATGGCTTTACGCCCGTAATACGAGCCCACTTCTCCGATGGCAATCAGCATCAGGATGGCGATAATCACCGTAGTCACACCGCCGTAGTTGTACATCACCAGCTGTCTGTGAAAGGTCAGTCCCAAACCGCCGGCACCCACAAGCCCCATAATCGTGGCCCGCCGGATGTTAATGTCCCATTGAAAAATAGTATTTCCCACAAACACCGGCAAAATTTGCGGAATCACGGCAAATAAAATCACCTGAAACCCGTTGGCACCGGTTGCCCGGATGGCTTCCAGTTGACCGGGACTGATGTCCTCGATGGCTTCGGCCGTCAGTTTTGATATGAAACCGATGGAGCGCATGCCCACCGCGATAATGCCGGGGAATGCGCCAAGTCCCACGGCCGCGACGAATATAAGTCCCCACACGATTTCATGCACGGACCGTGAAAGGGTCATGATGGCGCGTCCGATCGGGTAAGTAATGGGCTTGTAGGGTGTAATATTGTGAGCCGCGAACCAGGACACAGGGATGGCCAGGATAAGCGCCAGAAAAGTCCCCAGGCAGGCAATCATAAACGTTTCGATAGCCGGTTTGACCAGCAGAGGAAACAACGCAAAATCCGGTGGGAAAAACCGTGCCAGGGCCTTGATCACGGTTCCGAAGGTACCGATCTTTTCCCAGTCCGTATCGATGATGATGGTGGTTTGAATACTACCGAGGACCAGTAATAATGTAAAAATATAAAGACCATACCGAACAATCTTGTATTTTTTTCTTTTTGAGATAATTTTTTCAAGTTTGGATTCAAGTTCTGCTGATGTCATGAGCAAATCCTTCGTGTTTACAGAATTTCCATGGCATAAATTTCTTCGAGTGTGCCTTTGTCTACGCTCTTTGTCGGTCCCTCAAATTTTTTAACACCACCCTGGAGCCCGATAACCTTGTTAGAAAATTCCAACGCCAGCTGCACATCATGAATATTACACAATACCGGAACACCGGCTTCTTCCGACATATCTTTTATCATCTTCATGACTTCTCTGGAAATTTTGGGATCGAGACTCGAAGTGGGCTCATCAACAAGCAGAAGCTGAGGATCCTGGATAAGTGCCCGTGCAATGCCGACGCGCTGGCGCTGGCCGCCACTGAGTTCATCGGCTCTGTTATCTACAAATTCACTCAGCCCGACTTTGTCCAACAATTCCAGGGCTCTTTGGATGTCCGCGCGGGGATAAAAGCGCAAAAGACTTCTAAAATTACCCACGTAACCCAATCTGCCGGAAAGAACATTGTCCATGACCGACATCCTTTCCACCAGGTTGAATTCCTGAAAAATCATCCCCATGTTGCGGCGGGCTTTTCTCAATTCTCGTCTTCCCATTTTTGTGATATTGTTCCCGTTCAGAATGACATCGCCACCGTTAGGCTCAACCAAGCGGTTGATACAACGGATCATGGTCGACTTTCCCGCACCGCTGGGCCCGATAATGGCAAAAAAATCATCGGGTTCTACGCTGAAACTGAGACCTTTTAATATCTCAGGTCCTGAGCGGCTGTATCGAATTCTAAGATCATTGACTTCAAGTGTTGCCATAAATTCTCCCACCCCGGATTAACCGGAAATTCGAAGCACGAATTTTGAAATTCGAAAATTGAATAAAGGGCGGCTTTATGCCGCCCGTGGTTTAACTAATCCAAGTATTATTTTATTGGTAAGTATTCGCAGGTTCAGTGTTCCCCGTTCAGGGCCTTTCTATTTCGGATTGAAAGCCATAATAATTTAGGAACTTAAAATGAGAATGAATTCCGAATTTCAATTCTTAAATCCTTCAATTCCTGAATACCTGGATTCCTAAATGCCTAATTCCAAAATCCTCTTTTCTTTGTATGCTGACACCTGAAACCTGACACCTGAAACCTGACACCTGAAACCAGGTTTGACCTGACACTCTGCCTGCCCGCCGCAGCCTGGAAGGCGAAGGAGGGAACCTCTGAACCCCTGAACGGTCAAGTTTATTGTTTCTTTTTCTCCTCTTTAGCCTTTTTCAAAATCCGAATCACATCGTAATCCGAATCTTTCATGGGCACACATTTATTGGATTTCACATTATCCAGCCAGGCCTTGGCTTCAGGTACCTGGTGTAAGGTCAAAAAGGTTTGCTCGATTTTCTTCCTCAAATCGGGACACAGAGACATGCGGTAAGCAAATGGATCCTGGGGAATGGTCGCCGACCACCAGAGGTAGTTAAAATCTTCCTTTTTCACCATGCCTCTGTCGATGACGTTATCGAATCGATGGGTAGCCACAAAAGCACAGTCGGCTTTGCCCTCATAGACGGCCATGGTAGACAGGTCGTGTCCGCCGGAGTAGACAACTTTCTTAAAGTAATCTTCTAGAGGAGCGCCCTTGAGCACATCTTTAGAAAACACCACTCTCGGAAACAGGTTGCCGGATGTGCTGCCCGGATCCGTCAGCGCGACTGTCTTGCCTTTAATCGATTCGATCGTTTCCAGACCGCTATCCTTACGGGTAACCAAAACCGCCTTATACCCGGGTCCCTCTTCCACAATATGACCCGGTC
Organism: Desulfobacterales bacterium; assembly: GCA_050116155.1. Lineage (GTDB taxonomy): Bacteria > Desulfobacterota > Desulfobacteria > Desulfobacterales > JAHEIW01. The sequence goes on along the minus strand of JASFPE010000187.1, from coordinate 33 downwards.
GTTTGGCATAGGTTGTAAAGACCATAATATCGG